>JBGQJH010000174.1:0-5739 GCA_041498935.1 Pyrinomonadaceae bacterium
ATTTCTAACTAATAGTTGAGCGCTGAGCCGGTCGCTACCGCTCCCGGTTCTGATAATGCGAACGAGGTGTAAGCGCAAACGCCGGGCACCTGGCTCAAGCCAGGCTTGAACAAGAACGTTTCACGTCGAAGTTGAATTCGCGAATTGAAAATCGTAAATGGAAAATGCGCTCCCTTCCCAACTTGCAAGACTAGGGCCCGAACTCCAGGGCAGCGGAGGCACGATTCAGCGCGCGAGCGAGACGTTCGACTTCGGCATTTGCGAGTTTGCCGTCACCGGCCTCTATGGCTTCGGTTAACGCAGGCAGAACGAGCGGTTTGTATGTTGGTCTGGGCGCGTAGATGAGATGCTTGAACCACGGCCGGCCACGAAGACCGTCGGGATCGAGCAGCGCGCGCTCGACTTTCATGAGCCCTTTGTGTATTCGCTCGGCTCGATCCCGATCGCCGTTATCCACCGCCTGGCGCGCCGACTCCAGAGCCTCACGACCATTTTTCTCCCAACGGCGCGATGCCTCGAGAGCCGGACCAAAATCAACTTCAAGCTTTCGTTCGCGGGCCATATGTTCGGTCTCACCGAGATAGACCTGCACCTCACGCGCGTAAGCTGCATAATCGAGCGGCACGTAATCGCATTCGGCCAGTCGCAGAGCGGCGACCGACCAGTAGCGCGCCATCGCCGCGTGATAGTAGTAGCCCGGGTCACCGATGCGATTGACCCAGGTGAAACTATCGTAGACGGAATGATAGACGCCGTATGGGCCATCGAAGGTCAGGTCGGCGACTGGTACGCCCAGGAAGTTGAGAAAGACTGTGTAGTCCGAACCCGACCCCAGCCGAGTCGATACGGTCGGTTCCTTCGCGTCCTTGTTTTCGTCGTTCCGCAACCACGAATCGTAGATCGAGCCACCGCTCGGGTCTGGGACATCGCGAGCCACCTCGCGGAGGAATCCGGCCAGCGCGGGTACAGCGGCGACAGTGAAGTTGCTGCCGGAAGATGAACTGTCCACATTCAGGTAAGCGAGCGCGCCTGCCCGCAGTCGTTCGGCCTCCAGTTCGCCCCATTCGGTGCTGCCCGTCAGGGTAAATTCCTCTGCATCCCAGGAAGCAAAGATGAGCGTGCGACGTGGTTTCCAGCCGCCGCGCTTGAGTTCTCCAAATGCCCGGGCAGTTTCCATCAAACTGGCAGTGCCGCTGCTCGGATCAACGCCGCCAAAGACCCAGGCATCCCGGTGGTTTCCGAGAATCACCCACTCGTCCGGCCGTTCTGCTCCGCGCAATCGGCCCACGACGTTCCAGATCGATCGCACCTCTTTGTCGTTTTGGATTATCAGATGAAGCTTCTCCGAGGTTGGCCCAAGCCGGTAGCTAAACGGGAGCCCTCCCTGCCATGCCGGCGGCGCCGCGGGGCCAGTCATCCTTTCCAAAATCTTGCGTGCGTCTTTATAGGACATTGGTGCTGCCGCAACCGTTGGCATCGAGACGGCAGTCTCGGCGGGAAGGAAGCGACCACCGGGAAGGGAAGCCCAGCCGGGTGTGCGCGGATCGCCGGGCAGGTTGAAGTCATAAACAATCCCACCCCTTTGCAGATGACTCTCCGGGCCCCACGGTCCCCAGGGGAAGACCTCACCTTTCTTGAAGCCATCATCCGCAGGGTCGGAGTAAAGCAGCAATGCCGCCACGCCACGTCTTTGTGCCGTCAGGGCCTTGAAGCCACGATAGCTGTAAGGCACAGAGTAACGAGCAAGTGCGATCTTTCCTCTTACGTCCACACCCTGCCGCTCGAGGAGGTCGTAGTCTTCAGGATTACCACTGTTCACGTAGACCACGGGCGCCGTCACATCAACATCCGCAGAGTAAGCGCAATAAGGGATGCCCACGTCCGAGGAATACGAATCTTTGTCCTGCGGAATCGCTTCTTCCTTCAAGGAGAGCTTTTCTTCCGTTGCTCCCATGAGCGTCGCCTCATAACGTACGGGCCACGGAAGGTAAACCGGGTGCTCGATGAGCTGGACGTCTTCCAGACCGTAAGCACGCCATTGCTTCGCCACGTATTGGGCCAGCTCGTAATTACGCAGTGACCCAGCCATGTGTGGCTTCTCGGTAAAGATGCGATGTTCGCGACGACAGTTTTCAGGGCGAATTGTCTGCAGCAGTTGAGACTCAAGCGGCTTAATCCTGGCGGCGTTCGCTCGAGAGAATCCCTCGCCTGAGGGTCCCGAGAAGCTCGCGGCGGTAGTTACTAGCAGCAGGATGGCCAGGTAATGATACAAAGTGTGGACTCAGGTATCACGCCAAAGGAAGTGTGTCAAGCAACTCTTGGATCCTGTTACTGCTCAGTGAAAATCTCCTATCGTTACCAAACACTCGATTCGGGCAGTAGAATCTGAACGCCAACGATCTAATTCACCACGGCCGTCCGGGAGTTTTTGGTCTGGTCAACGCTGGCCTGCGAACGTCTCCAGCACTGCTTCATCAGGGATGATGAGTCGGCGGCCTTCGACGATGATTAGTCCGTCGTGCTGAAGACGCGTGAAGGCGCGAGACACGACCTCTCGCACCGAGCCAATACGCGCGGCAATCTGCTGGTTGGTCTGACTGAGATTGATGCTGATTCCATGCTCCGTCGGTGCGCCGCTTCTACGTGCTTCCGCCAGTAGAAAGCGGGCGAGCCGCTGGCCAACTTCACGTAGCGAGAGAGCTTCAACAAGCTCAGCGCAGCGCCTCAGCCGTCCGGCCAGGACTCTTAGCGCGGCGAGAGTGATCTTCGGGTGCTCCAGACAGAGATGCTGCATGTCGCGCTTATCAATGAAGAGAACAGTCGTGTCTTCTTCCGCCGCCGCGGTCGACGGATAAGTGCCGTCATCGAAGACCGGCACCTCGGCAATAGTCGCTCCGGCGCGCTCGACATGAATGACCTGTTCTCGCCCATCCAGACTTACGCGAAAAGCGCGCACGGCCCCTTCGACAATGACGTAGAGCCCGCGCGCTTCTTCACCGGCAACGAATAACACCTCATCCTTTTGAAACCGGCGCTCAAGGGCGCGGTCAGCCAGCACCCGCAGCGTGTTCTCATCCAGTTCTTCGAAAAGCTTAGTGCGCTTGAGAGCGGCAATCTTATCCAGTGTCATTACAGAGCATCATCACGCGCTTCTGCACCTTTATTCAAGCCTTCGGAGGCCCAGGCACCATGCGTGTTTGCTTTCCGAGTGTGACATAAGTCATTTGCCGCCCGCCGGGTAAGCGAGATGATTAACTGCTGAAAAACGGCACAAATCAGACATCAAGAGCCTCTCTACGGAATCGCACTTTGAAAGGACGGAATGAATGGTGACTATCAGTAGCATGTTGACTATCAATCAACCGCATATCCCGGACTTTACTAATCCGCTCGGTCTGCTGGTGCATTGCCACGAGCGGATAGAAGCGCAGTTGAGTGCGCTCGAACGGGCTGCCGAAATCCTGCGCGCAGGCGATACACGACCACTGGCCAGAGTTTTTGCGGCCGTAGACGCTGCCTGCGCGCACTTCGCGATTGCAGGAGTCAAACATACTGAGGACGAGGAAGTTTCGCTCTTTCCGCGTCTGCGCGAACTAGGGGGAGCTGCCGGGCAAGATGCGCTCGCGGCGATGGTCGAGCTTGAATTGCAACACCGCACGGCGGAACAGTTGCACGCAGATTTTGATGAATTCGTCTCATGTCTTCCGCGCGATGGCTCGGCTGACGCAAGGGAGTTGGACTGCTTCGGCGAACTGGTGACAGAACTCACGACCCTTTATCGCCCCCACATACTTCTCGAAAACAACTTCGTCTTTCCGGTGGCCGCCGAGGTCTTGCCCGCCAGCGAGATTCAGGCGCTGGGCGCAGAGATGCGCGCCCGCCGCAAGAACATTTTGCAAAAACTTGAGGCGTCGCGGTGAGCGAAATCGTGACAGATTGGTTTAATGTATTAGCGACGTGCCATCATCAGATAAGTCACAAAGCGCGGAAGAACTGCTCGCCGAGGATCATGAGGCGCTTGACAAGCTGCTGAGTGCGCTTCTCGCCGCGCTCGACGACGGCGATGCGGTGACGGCGTTCGGTCGTCTCGATCTATTCTGGGCCCGCCTGGCCATGCACATTCGCGGCGAACACTTGCATCTGTTTCCCGCTCTACTCAGAGCTCTGCATGGTGACATTGTTGAGCGCGTAGACGAGACTCCTTCTACAGCAGAAGCGCGTGCGGCAATCGCGCAACTCCGCTGTGACCATGACTTTTTCATGCACGAGCTGGCGAGCGCTATTAAGGTCATGCGCGACCGTCGAACTACGGTTCGAGGTGATAATACGAGTAAGATCGAAAGCGTGCGGCAAATGATGGCGAAACTCCGCAACCGCCTCGAAGCTCATAACAAGTTGGAAGAAGATCTGATTTATCGCTTGCCAGCGAAACTTCTCGAACCAGAGGAGCAGACCGCGCTCGAAGCGCAAATACGTGACGAACTGGAGAATTTGCCAACGCGATTCCGTGGTGAAGCGGGCGATGACTAATGCGTTCCCAGAGGTGAATTGTTAGCCGCTAGCCATCTCAAAGCTTCGAGCCGTGGTATCCGCATCAGACGCGTTGCCTTGCCCGTGGAACATGGCGGGTGGGGACTTTTGTTTGAGCCTATAGTACTCGGGCTGCTGCTCGCGCCATCGCTGGCGGGCCTTTTCCTCTCTGTTGCTGCGATGGGAGCCTTCCTGGCGCGGCATCCTTTCAAGTTGGCCGTAGGAGATTGGCGCCGTGGCCGACGATGGTTCCATACTACCCTGGCGGTGGGCTTCGTAGTGCTTTATGTCTGTATTGCCGCACTCGGCTTTTTCGCGGCATTAAGGATTGCGGAGCGGACTTTTCTATTACCTCTCTTGATCGCGGCGCCGATCGCCTCGGTTCAGTTATTCTACGACTCGATTGGCCGCAGTCGGACATTGATGGCTGAATTGGCTGGGTCGATTTCAATCGGCGCGGTGGCTACTGCTATTGCAATAGCCGGTGGCTGGCCGCGTCCTGCCGCGTTCGGACTGTGGGTCATCCTGGCGGCGCGCACAGTTCCGACGATTCTATATCTCCGCGCCAGGCTCAGGCTCCTGCATCGCAAGTCCGGGTCGCCGCGCGTGGTGATCATCGCGCACCTGCTGGCGATACTAATAGTGTCTGCGCTTGCGCGTGCGGGCGTGGTGCCGTTTCTTGCAATTGCCGCGTTGGTGATCCTGCTCCTGCGCGCCGTGCTGGGTTTTTCAAAATCTGGCAAGCGAGTGACGGCGAAAAAGCTGGGGCTGCGCGAACTCGCCTTCGGCGCCATGACAGTGTTTGCCGTGGTCCTGGGCCACGTTGTCGGATGGTAAATTTTCCTGCGCCCTGAATCTTGATCTACCGCCCACCTGTTTAGCTCCTTCGATGAAGACAGCTTCCGGCGGGATCGTCTGCTGAAAACTTCGCACGTAGTGCGCAACTTTTCGCAGTGCCGGCATTTTCCAGCGGTTCTCTCCAAATGTGTCCCAACCAGCAGAAACTAACTCGGCTCTTGACCTTTTATGAAAAGTTCGGAATCAAGGAACTCAGAGCGGAAGGGCGGGCAACACGCTAGTGGAGCACTACCCGCTTTTTGTTAGAAGTTCGATCAGCGTGAAACCTTTGCGGCGTGAAATGGAATTTGCGTTTCGCATGTGGCTGTTCACCTCCAGCCTGATCCACGAGTGAGAAGACTTAAGGTTCCA
>JBGQJH010000175.1:0-5719 GCA_041498935.1 Pyrinomonadaceae bacterium
AGGACAGCAAGTATTGCAGCGAGTACTGCGAAGAGGCCGTGAAGTCGCACGTGATGGAAATAGGTTGTAATTGCCAACACCCCAGTTGCTAGACGATTCCGGAAGAGCAGAACAACTTCACAGAAGATCCGCTTCACCCCCTAGCGATCACCTCTCACTGTAATTTCCATTTGCAATAAATTTGCAACGGAGCTTGCCTTGGTGAATCGCAAGTTCATAGACGAATCGCCTTTGCGGGTCTTTGCGGCTCACTTCGCGTTCTTTGCGGTTATTTCTTTGGCCTTGTCTTTAACCATTGATGAAGCCGAAACCGCGAAGAGCGTAAAAGACTCGCAAAGAAACGCAAAGGAATCCAAAGTCGAACCTTGCTTGCGTTAGAGGACACAACTCACCACAACGCAGGAGGCGGGAGTGTTGTTGTCGTGGTTGTCGGCGCGGTAAAGTATCGCGAGAGAAAACCGATGCTGGCCACCCTTATTGAACTGCAACGATTGAAACGCCTCGAGCGCACTGGTTGGACCCTTCGCGGTCTGCCTAATGGAACCGAGTCGGTAGCCTCGCATTCTTTCGGCGTGGCGGTTACCGCGATGCTGCTGGCGGATGAAGTGCGGGCTCGGGGCCTGGAAGTTGATTGCGAACGCGTGCTCCGAATGGCGCTGCTGCATGATTGGTCGGAAACGCGCGTCGGTGACATGCCGCGAACGGCTATCAACTATTTTGGCGCTGACGCGAGGAAGACTGCGGAGACCTTGGCCTTTGCCGACATCGTGATCGGAGTGGGCGCTGCCGAGTCGGAATATAAAGCTCTTTATCAGGATTACGAGCAGCGCGACAGCCTCGAAGCACGACTGGTTAAGGCGGCGGATGTGATCGACTTAATAGTTCAGGCTTATGCGCTCGAGCGTTCCGGGGCAAAAGGGCTTGATGAGTTTTGGCAAGTTGCCAACGCGCCCGACTTCCAGCTTCCCGTCGTCGCGCAGGAAGTAGTTAGAGAAGTACTACTGTTGTTACTGGATGCTCGCAGCAACATCGAATAGCGAAACGGTGAACTAAAGAGCGGATGCTGACAGTTGTCTTAGGATCTATTACCTGGCACAGCGTGTTGTTTGGCGTCCTGCTGTTTTTAGTCACCTTCACGATCAGTCTCGCGATAGTTTCCTTCATCGTGGTCAAAATTCCAGCCAATTATTTTCAGAAGGACCATCCGCGAAACTTGTGGTCTGACCGGCATCCAGCCGTCCGCTTCCTTGGCCTCCTTGCGAAAAATGTTTTGGGCGTGCTGCTGGTGGTGCTTGGGGTTTTGATGTCGATTCCCGGTGTGCCGGGGCAGGGCATCTTGACCATCCTGCTCGGAATAATGCTGCTGGATTTTCCGGGCAAGCGCAGCCTGGAATATAAGTTGGTGAGTAGGCCGCAGGTTCTTAAGGCCATCAATAAACTGCGGCACAGATTTGGCAAGCCAGGCCTGGTGCTGGAGTAATGTGAGACTATTGCTTCTGCTCTCGCTGGACTGTTGCGAATCCCGCCGCGAGGTTGTTGCGGTTGGAGATGACATGCTGCACTAGTGAACCATGAAAAAGCGGCGCGTTGACAAGCAAAAACGTCTTTGTTAGCTTGAGCCTCTATTTTTAGGACCGTTGTGACTTGTGTGGAGCTTTTTCGAGACCCCCTCTTCATGCCCAATTCAACTGCTGCTCAGCCCCAGTCGGTTTCACGGCTCCCATTGCTTCTGCTCTTAATCTCGGCCTCCATGTTTGCGAGTGCTTGTGGGCTTTTTGGTACTCACAAAAAAGTTCAGGTGCCGCAGCTTCTCACTCCTTTAGCCGAAGCAGATACGGCTCGACTGATCAGCGAAGTTAGCCGGCTGGCCACCATCCGCTCCATCCATGGAAAAGTCGACATCGTATTTGAAGACACTTCCTTTGCCGATGCCGGCATCGCTGAAAAATATCGCCAGGCTGACGGACAGCTTACGCTGCAAAGACCTGGCAATATTTATCTGATTATCCAGGTTCCTTTTATAGCCAAAGACATCGCGCAGATGACCTCCGATGGCCAATCGTTTCGGGTGGCCGTCTTGGAAGGCGACGAGAAGTATCGTCGTTTTGTAAAAGGAATGAATAACGCCGTTTACGAAAAACTGGATCTGGACGGACATGCAACCGACGCTGACAAGCACAAGAAGGGACCGATGAATGCGAAAGAAGCGGTGAATGCCCTTTCCAACCTGCGCCCTCAACATCTGACGGACGCGCTCATGGTCAGTCCGATCCCGGACCCAGCGCAAAGTGGTCTGACGTATTCTCGCAGCGAGTTTTATCAGGACGAGCCGGACAACCGTCCCCAGGCCAAGTCCGGGTTGCGTGTGGTAAGGGGTTATTACCTGCTGGAGGAATTTTCGCACCCGGGTTCCGGCGAGGCCCGCCTATTGCGCCGTTTTTGGTTTGACCGGGTTGGTGGTATTCGTTTGGCCCGCCTTCAGTCTTTCAATGATCAAGGCTTGCTGATAACGGACGTTTCCTACTGGGACGAAAAGCCGTTTGGCGATTCAGCGCAATTCCGTTTGCCGTCGCGCATCGAAATCACGCGGCCACATGATCACTATAAACTGGGTATCGCTTACCAAGCCCCAGGCGACGTCGAAATCGATAAGGAATTCAGACCGGAGGCTTTTGTACTGGAAAATAGATGGCAACTTCCCGAGGTCGATCTCGACGCTCGTCAACGCAATAAAGCCGCCGTTACCCCCTGACAGATTCCCCGTGGTAGCTATTAAACCTCTGCCTGTATTAACATCTGGCATCCTGGCTAACCTGCTCTACCCGCGCAGCGCGCAATCCGGGGTCCCCACGCAGGCATCCCGCGTGGGGTGGTAGTTCTGGTTAACTAATGGGATTTTCTAACTGCTGATGAGAACCATTCTAAAGGCCGAGAATCTCGTTAAGATCTATCGCGTTGGCAAGGTTGATGTGCCGGCCTTGCGGGGCGTTTCGCTCGAGGTTCACGAGGGTGAATTCGTGGCCATCATGGGCCCCTCCGGTTGTGGCAAGTCAACGATGCTTCACCTGCTGGGCGGTCTTCTCACTCCGACCACCGGCCGCATCATGGTCGACGGCGAGGATTTGACTGCGGCCTCCGATGCGAAGCGCACCGACATTCGGCGTCGGAAGATTGGTTTTGTGTTTCAGCGCTTCAACCTTTTTCCCACTCTCACCGCTGAGGGAAATCTGCGTCTCGCTGAACGCATTCACGGTAACGGCGGAGAGGATCCACAGCGTCGCCGTGAGGTGCTCAAACTTCTCGGACTCGAAGACAAGCTTCATCACAAGCCGCTGGAACTCTCGGGCGGCGAACAGCAGCGCGTCGCGTTGGCGCGAGCGGTAGTAACGCGACCAGCGATCGTCCTGGCCGATGAGCCAACCGGCAATCTGGATTCCGAGAACTCCGCGCTGGTCCTCAATATGTTTCAGGAGTTGAATTACCGGTTTAATCAAACCATCGTGATGATTACTCATAACCCGGAAGCCGCAGCAATGTGCCGACACATAATACAAATGCGCGACGGTCACATCGTCGAACCGGCCGCGACTGTTCAGCTTTAAAGAGCGCGACCTCCAATTTACAGAGCATCTTGGGCAGGCTAAAATGCCCGGGTTCATGCCTCACCAATTGGCGTGAGACTTGCTAGATTGGCTGCGGGAAGGTTCAGGATACTCATTTGTGGAGCGGATTAAGAAAGCTGTTTTTTTGGAATTACGCCAGAAACACCTGGCAATGGGACGTGCTGTGCGTAGTTATTCTAATTTTCATCTTTCTGACACCCAAAGGCTGGTTTGAAAAGAGCGAACGGCGGGGGTCCCTGGCGCATCAAAACCCCACTATGTCAGCCGTGCTGGTGGGCGCGGAACTTATTGAAAACGCACAGGATAAGGCTCAGGTGGAACAACTCGTGCGCACCTTCACAGGCCGTAACGATGTTCAGGTCCTTAGCGTCCGAAAGGTGGTAGACAAGGATGGCAAGACTCGCGGCTATGAGGTTGACATACGTTAGTCATCACTTATAATTGCGGGGTTTTTTGAGACCCGCCGATATACTTTTTCGGGTTTCCATCATAAATGAAAGAGTTCTTTTAACGAATGAGGAGTTTTATGAAGAGATTAGTTCCCCTAAGTGTTTTATTGGCGGTATTAGCAGGCGCTTCGATCATCAGTTCCCCCAGGGCGACAAATGGACAGAGTGCCGGATTGGTGAGTTCGGTCTTGAACCGGATGGAGCGTAACCGCCAGTCGCTGAGATCGCTAAAGGCGGGCCTCAGCATGGAGAAGTACAACTCGCAACTGCGCGACAAAGAGAACTACAGCGGATGGGTGTTGTATGTTCCCGCCAGCGGCCGCGATGCCTCCGTGCGGATTGAATGGCAAAGACCACAGCATGAGATTTTGGCCGTCGCAAACGGCAAGTTCACCTTGTTTCGGCCGCGCCTGAATACGGCGATCATTGGAAAGTCGGGATCGGTGAAAGGAAACGGGGCAGCCGGCGGCGTGTTGGAAATGATGTATATGACGAAGCAGCAGCTCGAGGCGAAGTTTCAACCGGTGCAGGACGTTCGTGAAGAAACTTTGTGGGGCGGTGTAAGCACCATCCACTTAACACTTGTGCCGAAGGGCAACGCGAGCTTCAAGTATGCTGAAATCTGGGTTGATTCCTCGGGCATGCCGGTGCAGACAAAGATCGTCGAGAAAAACGACGATGCCACTACCATGCGTCTAAGCGGAATGGAACGGAACCTGAAGATTTCCTCAGATGAGTTTAGTGTTAAGCTCGATTCCAGCGTAAAGATAGTTAAAGGTTAAGGAAGGCTAATAAACCAAAGGTGGGGCTCTGAGGTCACTGATCAGGGCCCCTTTCCATTTGGCGAAAGGAAAGGCAGCCACACCGGGTTGCGTTTCTCCACTGGTGTCGCCTATTCTTCGATTTTGCAAGTCCAGGCAGGTAGGTTCTGTAACTACCCCACCCCACGCGGGCTGCCCGCACGGGGACCATCGGCCCAGGCAAGTTCCCAGTCTTCGAGATGCGAAAAAGCAAATTCGTTAAGCTAAAACTTCGACATGCCAGCTTCATTAGCCGGGCTTTGCTTTCGTCGCGCCATCCGGTTCTGGCCCACTTGATTCCGATGCGCCGCTGCAATCTCGCCTGTGGTTACTGCAATGAGTATGACCATACTTCGTCGCCGGTGCCGCTGGACATTATCAGGCGCCGGCTGGACAAGCTCGCTGACCTGGGAACATCCATCGTCACCATCTCCGGCGGCGAACCGATG
The DNA here is from genome assembly GCA_041498935.1 of Pyrinomonadaceae bacterium. Lineage (GTDB taxonomy): Bacteria > Acidobacteriota > Blastocatellia > Pyrinomonadales > Pyrinomonadaceae > PSRF01. Next base: position 5,322 of record JBGQJH010000175.1, read on the forward strand.
ATGCACCCGGAGCTGGATGACATCATTCACCATATTCGCCAACGCGGAATGATTGCCGGGCTCATCTCAAATGGTTACTACTTCACACCCGAACGCATCAAGCGGCTGAACAAGGCCGGGCTCGAGCATTTGCAGATCAGCATCGACAACGTGGAGCCTGACGCTGTTTCGCGTAAGAGTCTGCGCGTGCTCGATAAGAAGCTGCGGTATCTTGCCGAGTATGCCGACTTTCATGTGAACATCAATTCAGTGATTGGCGGCGGAATCAAGAACGCTGAAGATGCACTGTCGGTTGCGCGCCGGGCGGTGGAACTAAAGTTTTCAACGACCGTGGGTGTCATCCACGATAACGATGGAACTCTGAAGCCGCTTTCGTCCAAAGAGAAAGACGTCTTCCA
>JBGQJH010000176.1:0-5682 GCA_041498935.1 Pyrinomonadaceae bacterium
CTGGATTTTAGGTGCGCAAAACTGGTACAAGAGAAGCGCAGGAACCCAACACTTCGTGCGTCAAGATGCCAACCGCAATCGCTGCCCAGCCTGAAGGCGAAAGTAAGCAATTGGAATCGCGCAACCGTGGCCGACTCATGGTGAGTCACGTCGGGCGCAGCCGCGTCTTGCGTGAGGTTTTCGTCTTTCTTACCTTCTGCTTCTTCACGGCACTATTGACCTGGCCTTACGTGACGCGGCTGCGCGATGCCGTAGTCGATCCCGGCGATCCGTATCTCGTCTCCTGGATTCTTTGGTGGGACTACCACCAGACGTTTTCTCATCCGCTGCAACTCTTTGACGCGAACCTGTTTTATCCGCTGCGCTACACACTTGCCTTCAGCGAACACTGTTACGGGATTGCGCTGCCTTTCTTTCTGCTCTTCGCGCTCGGCGCGCGACCGCTGACCGTGCATGCCGTGGCTATGTTTTTCGGTTTTGCGACTTGCGGCTACGGAGCGTTTCGGCTGGCGCGCACGTTGACCGGCTCAACCGGCGCCGCCTGGGTCGCGGGCATCATCTTCGCCTTCGTGCCGTTTCGCTTCGGCCTGATGTCGCACCTGCCTTACCTCTTCGCCATGTGGATACCGCTGGTGTTCGAAGCGTTGGTGTTGTTTACGCGCGAACCCAGTAAGCGCCGCGCAACGTGGCTCGGCGTCGCCTTCTTCCTCTCAGGAATAACAACTATCTCGTGGTTCACGCTGTCGCTGGTGCCGTTTGTGGTGTCGGCGGCGATCTTGTTGACGCGATATGGCAGCTGGCGCGACCGGGAGTTTTGGCGGCGTGGCGCAGTGGCGCTGGGACTGGCGTCGCTTGGGCTGTTGCCGTTCATGCTGCCCTACTTCATCGCCGCAAGGCTCTACAATTTCCAACGCAGCATTGAAGAGATCAAGTCCTGGTCGGCCTGGCCCATTCATTGGCTGGCGGCCGACGGCCGCAATAAGTTATGGCACGGGCTGGGTGACAATATTCCCGATAGCGCGAAGTTCAGATTGTTTCCGGGTGCACTGCCAATCCTGCTTTCACTAGCAGCGGTACTGCTGGGCGCATCTCGGCCGGCGCTGGCAAAGAAAAGCGGGGAGCCTGAGAGCTCAGATCCGAAATCTCAGTTGACTCCCACGGCAATAGACCTCAAGCGCGCAAAGTGGGTCAGACGCCTCGACGCGCTGGCAGTGTTCGCGTTGGTCATCTCGATTCCGGCGATTGGCTACGACCGCACGGACGTGCTCGGCGGTCTTTACCACTATGTCACGTCGGAGCGCGCGCTGGCGCTGCTCGCGTTTGCCGTCGGCGCGCGCTTGTGCCTCGCCTATCCTCGCTTCCTGTGTCGTGACAGCGTAAATCTTATTCAGACGCTGCGCTCGGAACGGCGCGGCGAGGCATTCTGGCTTGGCCTCGTTTGGACGATCATCGGTTTCTGTTACTCGCTCGGGTGGAACTTCTTCTTTTACCGCATCCTTTATGACCTGCTGCCGCTCTTCAAGAGCATGCGCGTGGCCGTGCGTGGGGCGATGTTCGCTTATCTCGGACTCGCGATCCTGGGCGGGCTGGGCGCGAAACGCCTGACGGAAATTATCAGAGACAAAAATCCGCGACTGCAGCCGGCGGCGGTGTTCACGATGATAGCCGCGCTGCTGCTGTTGGAGTTCAACGCCGCGCCGTTGAGGTTTATGCGCGGCGACGTTTATCCCGACGGCGTGACGCTCAGACTAAAGCAAACACCAATGCGCGGCGGCATCGTTGTATTGCCGGCGAACGAACATGTTAACCACCGGCACGTGCTTCGTTCCGCCGATCACATGAAGCCGATGATTGTCGGTATTTCCGGCTTCAGCTCCTGGTATGAAATCCAGATCGAGGCGGCGACGGAGTCAGGGTCGATACCGACAAAGTTCATGGACTTCCTCGAAGCCGTGCCGACCTCGTATGTCGTCATCGAGAACGAGCTAATCGCGCCCGAGCGCCGCGTCGATTACGAAACATTTCTGGCGCGCGCGGTCATCGCCGGCAGGCTGCGTTTTATCAATCGCTTCGACGGGCGCGACGATCTCTATGCGGTGGTGAATACGGAGCCGCAGGCGAAAACAGAAGCGCCACCGCCGTTTGCGCTCGAAGTAAAAGAGTGGGACGCGTTAATCAAGGAGAACCCTGTCAGCCTGCTGGGGCAGTATCGAACGTGGAGTCAGGCGGTTTATCGTTTCTATATTGCGTCGTATGGACGAATGCCGCGCTACGCGGAGTTTCTGCCAGATGTTGAATTGGTCGGTCGTGGTGTAGTGGCAAGTTCGTTGGATGAGCAACCGAAACTCGAAGACAACCTGACTCAACTTGCGGAGCACTGGGTGGAACGCCCGAAGTTCAGGGCGCTTTACAAGTCGCTGACGAACGAGCGGTTTGTTGACGAGTTAACTGCAAACGCCCGGCTGACCTTGTCCCCGGCAGAGCGCGCGGCATTTATCGATAAACTAAACAGTGGCACACTGACACGCGGGCGGGTGCTGCTGGCCATCGTGGACAACCCCGACTTTGCCGCCCGGGAAGACAAACGCTCGCTCGTCCTGCTGCACTACTTTGGCTATCTGCATCGTAACCCTGACGATCCTCCGGACAAGAACCTGGACGGTTTCAACTTCTGGCTGAAAGAAGTGGAAGAGTCCGGCGACCTGGGAAGATTGACGCAAGGCTTCATGGCGGCTGGTGAATACAAAGATAATGTGAAGCGCTGATAAGTGATGAATTGTGAGTAATGCGACCTGATTACCTATAATGAACTGAGAATGAATCACGCCGAAGCAAACAATCATGAGTCGCAGGGTCGCGAGTATCCGGCCTGTCTGTCCGTAGTCGTGCCTGTCTACAACGAGGAGACGACGTTGGCTGAGGTCGTGCGCAAGTTGTTAAGCGTACCCTGCCTCCTCGAAATCATAATAGTTGACGACTGTTCGAGCGACGGAACCGGGGCCGTGGCGCGACAGCTTGAGACGCACCCGCAAGTGCGCCTCGTTCGTCACGAACGCAACGCCGGCAAGACCGCGGCGCTGCGAAGCGGTTTCGCGCTGACTACAGGACAAATCGTCATCGTCCAGGACGCCGACCTCGAATACGATCCGGGCGAGATTTACGGAGTGATTCGCCCGATTCTCGAAGGCCATGCCGACGTCGTGTTCGGTTCCCGGTTCCTGGTGCGCCGGGCGGCACGCGTGCTCTATTTCTATCACTACATCGCCAACAAGTTTCTGACCTGCCTTTCCAACGTGCTGACCAACCTGAACATGACTGACATCGAAACGGGTTACAAAGCATTTCGCGGCGAAATCATTCGTAACATGATCATCGTTTCCAGTGGCTTCGGGTTTGAAGTCGAGGTGACGGCGAAGATCGCCAAGTTGAAGCTGGCAATTTACGAAGTACCGATCAGCTACTACGGACGCACCTACAACGAAGGCAAGAAGATCGGCCTCAGCGACGGCCTGATTGCGCTCTGGCTGGTGATTCGGTTCAATCTCTTTTGCAACCTGCGCTCGTCATTTCGCCAGGTGCCGGAATTACCGCCCAAACCCAACCGCGCTTCTGCTGCCGCGCTCGAGGCCGGGGAGAGCAGGGAATGAACGCAGAAGATGAGGCGACGAAACCAGCCACGCCTTTCTCAAGCGATGAGGCATTTGCTTACACGGGCCGAGAGCTCGAAGCGATGTCCGAAGCGTCCAACTATCACCGTTGGATTCTGGCAGTCTTCGCGCCTTACCTCGGTCGCCACCTGGTTGAAGTCGGCGCCGGGCTCGGTTCCTTCTCCGAGTTAATCCTCAGTCATCATGTTTGTGAGACCCTCTCGCTCGTCGAGCCTTCTGCGGAGATGTATCGGCAACTCGACGCCCGCGCGCGACGAATGCCGGCGAGCCCGCGCGTTAATGCCTATCATGCCAGCTTCCCCGAAGCGGCGCCGCTAATCACCGCACGGCAATCGCCCGACTCGGTGATCTACGTCAACGTTCTCGAGCACATTGCGGAAGACGAAGCGGAACTGGAGGCGATACACCAGGCGCTTTCCGACCGCGGTCGCGTCTTCATCTTTGTGCCCGCACTGTCCTGGCTCTATGGCGCGTTCGACGAACGGGTGGGTCACGTCCGGCGTTACGCGAAGCAGGAGTTGGAAACGAAATTGCGGCGCGCCGGATTTGAGACTATTGTTTCGACTTACTTCGATTTGGCCGGAGTGGCGCCCTGGTGGGTCAAGTACCGGCTCTTCAAATCAGCGACGATGGAGCCCGGCGGCGTCAGATTTTACGATCGTTACATCGTGCCCGCGACGCGCCGTTTCGAGTCGGTGATGAAACCGCCACTGGGCAAGAATGTGATCGTTGTCGCTGAGAAACGATAAGGGCAGTCACTCTCACTTCTGCACGTACACCCTAAACTGCCCGCGCTCAAAAATCATTTCGCAATTCGTGCACGGCAACTCGTGGCTGATGACAACAGCACCGGGAGGCGGCGGTGTGTCCGGGTTGGCGCGTTGGAAATTATTCAGGGCCAGGCCGCGGAGCGTCGCGTACCAGTAGGCGTACATGTAAGCGGCGGGAGTTTTGTCGAACAGGTAGATGGGGCGTTCGGGCCGCGCGAGCGCTGCGTCCAGCACTTGCGGATAGTAACTATCAAAAGCATCGACCCGCGGCGGCGCCGTGTGAAACTGCCGCTGAAAGATTGCGCCCTGGACCATCGTCAACGCGACCAGCAATGCGAGCACTACCCGCTTTGTGGTTTGCCGCGACGCAATCCGGGACCGCCCGCGTCCTGCTCGCAGATGCGGGCTGGAAGCCCGCGCTCCCAGGGGGGTCACGTCCGCGGCTCTTTCCGAAGCGGCTGCCACGCTATCCTCCCCGCCCTCCGCATATAGAAACTCGATTGCAGGTACGGCGAGCACGAGCAGAACAACCGGCAAGCCGATGAGCCGGAGCGTGTGAAAGTGATCGAGCGTGAGCGATGCGGGAATGGCCGACACCGCCAGGCCATACAAAGCGAAGCGCCACCACGCCTCGCGCCGGTGTCGCACTAAAACTACAACGAGACCAAGCACACCGAGTAGGACGACGCCGGCGAGCAAGCTCCCCATCCCGGGCAAATGATGGCGCGGCTCGGGGTCACCCACCATGAGCCAACTCCGCGGGCTAAAGTTTGCAGCGTAGTTTTTGATGAACCGAACAACGATTTCGCGGCGCGAATCTCCCGGCTTAACGTAGGTCACATATTTGAAGCGCTCGCCCAGCGCGCCTGGATGTCGCACAGTGAACACGGCGAGCGGCAACAGTGTCAGTGCAAAGACGAACCAGGCGAGAACCACGCCGCGCCAGCGCTGTTGCGTCATGAAGAAAACGAGGCCGAGCGCGAGTAGCGGTGCGAGCAAGCGGCCGGCCGAGTAGGAGTAAAGCATCAAGCCGAGCAGCGCGCCGAGACCGGCGGCGATACGCCACGACCATTCCTCGCGTTCGGACGCGCGCTGTAAAACCAGTAGAAAGAGCGCAAGCAGAGTGGGGAGTAGAGTGACCTCGAAGACCAGGCGGCTGATTTCAAAAAGCCAGGGCGTGAGCCCTGCCGCGCTAAAGATGATAAGCCCAGTCAGGCGCCGGCGCGTCAGGCGGGCCGCAAGCA
>JBGQJH010000177.1:0-5624 GCA_041498935.1 Pyrinomonadaceae bacterium
GTGAACGCAGCGAGCTCTTCTATATCGCCACTAAGGCGGGTCGCCGCCTCGACCCGCATGTTGCCGGTGGTTACAACCGGCAGAACCTCACGGCGTTTGTTGAGCGCAGTCTTCGGAATCTGAAGACAGACACGCTGGACCTGCTGCAACTGCATTGTCCACCAACACCAGTCTATTACATGCCGGAAGTGTTTGAGGTGCTCGATGAACTTACGAGCGCCGGCAAGCTACGTCACTATGGCGTCAGCGTCGAGAAAGTGGAAGAAGCCCTGAAAGCCATCGAATACCCAGGCGTGCAATCAGTTCAAATCATTTTCAACATGTTCCGGCAACGTCCGCGCGAATTGTTTTTCGCCGAGGCGCAGCGCCGGCGGGTCGGCATCCTCGCGAGGTTGCCACTATCGTCGGGTATGTTGTCAGGCAAGTTGACGCCCAAAAGTCGCTTTGCCGCCAATGATCACCGTGCTTTCAATCGGAATGGCGAGTCGTTTGACCGCGGTGAGACTTTTTCAGGATTGGACTACAACGTCAGTTTGCAAGCGGTCGAAGCGCTTCGTCCGCACGTGCCACCAGGCTCGACGATGGCGAAAATGGCACTGCGCTGGATACTGATGTTTCCAGCGGTGACCTGCGCGATCCCGGGCGCAAAGCGACCGGAACAAGTAGACGAAAATGCCAGCGCTGCCGACTTGCCGCCGCTAACCACTGAAACTATGTCAGCGATCGAAGACGTCTACAATCGGCAGATACGCTCGCAAGTACATAATTATTGGTGAAGGATTTTAGCCTCGATGTTCCCGAAAGTCTTACGAGAACAAACATCATGATAAAGACAAGACCGTCACTATTGTTCATCGCCCTGAGCATGTTCTCCGCTACAGTCATCACTACCAGTGCGCAATCCCGGGATTTGCCCGTGTATGAGGTGTCACGAACGGCGACACCAGTTAAGGTAGACGGAAAGCTGGATGATGTCGTTTGGACCAAAGCCGCGCGCTTTCGCGACTTCCGCCTAAATCTGGATGGCTCGCCAAGCGCCTCCAAAACGGAAGCCAGAGCCCTCTATGACGATAATTTTCTTTACGTCTCCTTTCGCTGTCCCGACAACAATATTTGGGCCACCTTCAAGAGACGCGACGAGCATCTTTGGGAGGAAGAGGTCGTAGAGGTATTCGTGCAAGCCGATCCTCACCAGAACAGTTACATCGAGTTGGAGGTCAATCCCCTCGGGACGATGCTCGACATTTACCTGCTCGATATACGCAAGCCATTGCCTTACGAGAGCTGGAATAGTCGAAAGCTCAAGTGGGGGATACAGCTGTTCGGAACAGTGGACGGGAAGGACGGCGACCGGGAGTGGACATGCGAGATCGCCCTCCCAATGGAAGATATTGTGACCGCGAGAAACCTTCCGCCTCGAGTCGGGGACCGATGGAGGTTGAATCTATACAGAGTGGAGAAGCTGCCGACACCGGCATTGCTGGCGTGGTCTCCAACTTTCAAGGATGACTTTCATATCCCGAGCATGTTCGGCGAAATAGTCTTTACCAGCGAGGTGGTTCGGTGATTACGGTAATTATTAGGGGTCATGAATCCGGCCTTATCCACTCCCGCAAGGAGAAATCGTTGACTTCGGCAGCTCTTTATAATATTGATCCATGCTCACTTCTTGAAAGCCGCCAGGCAGGCTGCTCAGTATACGAGGCTTAGGACGCAACTAGGATAGAGGGCAAGCGAGTGCGACGAATCGATCTGAGAACGGTCCAGGCCGCCAACCTACATACCGTTCGCGATATTAACCGGCAGATAGTGCTGAATTACGTTCGCGAAAGGGAGCCTATCTCACGAGCCACAATCGCTCGCGAGACAGCTCTGCAACGCTCTACTATCTCCGAGATTGTTGAGGCGCTGACGGGCGAGGGGCTGGTCGAGGAGATCGGTGAAGGTAAATCAACCGGCGGTCGACGACCGACGTTGTTGCGATTGCGCACAGTTGGCGCTATCGCTATTGGCGTCAATATCACGCCCACTTACACGACTATCGCGAGTAGTGATCTGGCCGGAGTCGTGGTGCAACATGAAAGTTTCCCAACTGATCCGGTTCCCGAAAGGACATTCAACCGCATCATAGAAATCATTCGCAAGTTCTCTGACCAGGGCTCAATCGAAGGAGTTGGCATCAGCATTCCCGGACTGGTTAATCCGGCAACTGGTAGTGTGATCTTCGTGCCGTATTTTAAGTGGCGCGACTTACCGATCGCCGAAACGATCTCTCAGTCGACCGGCCTGCCGGTTACCATAGACAATGATGCCAATGCGGTCGCCCTCGCCGAGTTGTGGTTTGGACGACCCGAAGTCAGGGATGCGCGTGACTTCATCTTCGTGCTGGTGGCCGATGGAGTGGGAACTGGAATCATTTTTGACGGCCAGGTCTATCGCGGCGTACGCGGAGCGGCAGGCGAATTTGGTCACATGATCGTGGGCAGCAATGCACCAGTCCCCTGCTCATGCGGAAACGACGACTGCTGGGAGGCCTTCGCTTCTGAGCGCGCCGCGACTGCGCGCTACCAGCGGTTGAGCGGAGCGAGCAACGCGCCAGATTTTGAGACTCTCATTGAGCGAGCTCTGGCGGGAGAACAGGAAGCAAAGACCGCCCTCACGGAGACGGCTCGTTATCTCGCCATCGGTATTTCCAATCTTGTCGTCGGCTTTAGCCCGGAAGCTGTGATAGTGGGTGGTGCGATAACTCGGGCCTGGTCATTGATCGAAAAAGCTCTCACGGAAAAAATTGAGCGTAGTGTTCGTCGAGGATTGCCGTCGGCGCGAATTCTTCGCTCTACATTGAATGGAGACCCGACGTTAATGGGAGCTTTGAGCCTGGTGCTGGCCAGCAAATTTGCGGGAGCGGCTGCCGCTTGACCGGCACCCAGGAGCGAGCGTGTATTTGTCATTGCATCAAAGTCAACGCAAAGGCGTCAGGCTCAGTCGGTCCCGCCAACACGAAGAGTCGTCTGACTAGGGCTTCTGTTTATCCACGTGCTTCTTGATCGCGTCGCTGAGTTCCACGACACTCTGAAGATCCTTGCGCGCCTTTTCTAATTGTTGAGCATCGACCGTGCCCGGTTTGTCGATAATTGGATTTCTTACAAAGCTCTCAATCTGTTTGCAGAGCAGGATCAGTTCATCTTTCGTCTCCATCACTCTAAGATTCGTTCCCGTTCCTCGATTTTCCGTTGTGGGCTCAGGCTTCTGTAACTTTAAAGAAGATTGCAACCGAGCCGACCGCTTTCTAATCTCACCGGTCGCATCGGAAATGAACTGATAACTGAGAGATCGGTTCGCGGCAATGGCGCGAACTATCTCGTTGTGAATGGTTAGGATTCGCTGAAAGTCCTCGCTTACCTGTTCCATCATAGCTCGAGAGCGTTTGGGATCGTTGGGCTGCCGATCGTCTCCGCCAAGGCTGTTCAGTTGCAACTCACGCCGAGTCATTTCTTGCATTCGTGCCTTAGCCGGATCGCCGACAGTCTGACCAACTATTGGCGCCGAAAAGGCGAAGGAGCAGCCAATTGAAAGCACGAGCATACCCCAGAAGCCAACACTCGCTTTACCTCGATGCACTTCCATCAGTCCCCTCCAGAATCTTTGATCGACTGGCGATAGTATAGGCCTCTGTCGTACTCGGCACAAACCAAATATCTTCTCGCCGGGACCTATTTTGTAGTGGCATGCCAGGCTTAAGTACGACTTAGGTTGGACCATATTTGCGCCGAGCTTGAAGCTCGCGTTTTTGGCATCCAAACAGAGTCGGTTGAACGAGGAAGGTGCTGATATCGATAGAAAAGTTTTTATCTCTCATTCGGGCGAATTGAGTTGACTGCTGGAGTCTCTTGTACTACTTAATAGCACTTGTGGACAAAAGTCATTTCCAATTCCGCATATTAAGACCGATTAAACATCGGTAAGGTTTCATGGTTGGGGGCTTCGTGCGACGAATAGATCTCAAGAAAGCTAGTGCTGCGCGCTCGAATACGATACGCGACATAAACCGTCAAATTGTTCTGAATTATGTTCGCGAATTGGGACCCATCTCTCGCGCGGAAATCGCACGCGAAACTGCACTACAACGCTCAACTATTTCGCTCATAGTCGATGAGCTTCGGGTAGATGGCTTGATAGAGGAAGTTAGCGGCGAATCCACCGGCGGACGTCCGCCCAGTTTGCTCTCGTTACGCACCGCCGATGCGGTTGCAATCGGCGTGGATCTGGGAACAGTTAAGACAGTCATGGCCAGCAGCGATCTTGCCGGCAGAGTGCTGGAGCAGGAAGAATTTCCCACCGACAGTGATGTGAACAAAACTCTGAAGAAGATTGTCCATTGCGCGCAACGATTGATTGGAAAAAACAACGGCACAATTGAAGGTATCGGCATCAGCTTGCCCGGAGTGGTTGCTCCGGAAACTGGAAACTCATATGTGCCGCATTTCAGCTGGCGCAACGAACCCATAGCCGAAACGCTGACGCTTGCCACTTCGCTTCCCGTCAGCATCGACAACGATGCTAATGCCGCGGCTCTTGCGGAGTTGTGGTTTGGTCGACCGGAAATCCGCGAAGTTCGCGATTTTATTCTGGTTCTGGTGGAAGAAGGAGTGGGTACGGGTATCGTCTTTGACGGGCAAGTCTATCGTGGAGAAGCCGGAACCGCAGGTGAGTTTGGTCACATGACAATTGGGTCGGGAGCGCCTGTGCAATGTGCCGTAGGCAGTAGGGAATGCTGGGAAGCATTTGCCTCCGAACGGGCGGCCGTTGCGCGTTATCAGAAACTATCACGTGCCAACGGCGGCAACGATATCAATTTCGCAAACCTGATGGATCTGGCGCTGAGAGGCGAACGAAATGCGAGGGCGGCTCTGAAAGATACGGCGCGTTACCTTGGAATAGGCATTGCGAATTTGATTCAGGGCCTGGCTCCGGAAGCAGTCATAGTTGCTGGTCCAATTGCTCGCGTGTGGCCGGTGATTGTTGGGGATCTCAAAGCCTCCGTGGACTCCAGCATCTGCCGGGGTTTTCCGTCAACGCCCATCATGGACTCGACCCTGGGACCCCAACCTACCTTGATGGGCGCCCTAAGTCTGGTGCTGGCCAGTAAGTTTGCCTCTGCCTCAGTTGCGTAGACAATTTCAACCTCCAAACTTCGTTCGTCTAAACAACAAAGATCTGAAAGAAGACCATTTGATTTCATCACCCCTAAAAAGTTCTTGACAACGTTTCTCATTAGGAGTAAATACTTTTGCACGGCAGTGCAACAAAGTCCTCTCTAAGCAAATTTGGTGTGGTTTCCAAGTGAGTTGAGCTCGTGCAGCGTTGTAACAAAGGAAGCGAGCAGGTTGCTCTTAAGAAGCTTGGTCCCCAAAGGTTGCTTTTCTGATTAAGCAGCGATCAGTGGGAAAGCAGTTTCAGGTCGGCGAATACCCAGAGAGTGCCTCTAGGGCTTCGTAAAGAGTCAGTTGAGCTCAGTGCTTTGACTTTCCGGAAAGTTCGCTCGCACGTGATCATCTCTTGACAGCGCTCCTGCGAGCGCAAAACACCTGGAGGTTCGTATGCTGAAGAAGCTTGGGTTGCAA
>JBGQJH010000178.1:0-5616 GCA_041498935.1 Pyrinomonadaceae bacterium
AAATCCTTACGCAAAGCTGGGCGAATATGTTGCGCACCGGCTCGATCGTGAACAGAAGATCCTCCAGGCTGTTCGTGCGGGCGCGGTCTGCCCGAAGGAAATCGTCGCGCGCGTCTACACCGACATCTCGCCCAGTGCGCATGGGTTGGCCGAGCGCGCGGTGCTGGCGCACCTGGAAAAACTCATCGAGGATAATCTGGTGCGGAAAACAGAGCAGGGCATATTCAAATCAGAACCGGGAGCGGTAGCGACCGGCCAAAGACTCGACGCCTAACTGCATTCAAAACGTTTTCCTCTGTTGAGTGCCGGAGCCGGTCGCTACCGCTCCCGGTTCTGATAGTTTGTGACCCACTACCTCTTCGCCGCCCACTCGCGTAAGATACGTCCATCTCCCAATTTCTTATTCCGAGTCAATCGTCAGGATCTTTTATGAGCAGTCCAAAAATCTCAGGTGAACAAGCAAAGACTTTAGGTGAACTAAAAGAGAGCGGCTACAAGAGCGTCCCTGTTAAAGACGAACTGCGTGCGAACCTCGTCAAGAAATTGCGCGCCGGCGAAAAACTCTTCCGCGGCATCGTCGGCTACGATGAAACTGTCATCCCTCAGCTAATTAACGCCATTCTTGCCAGGCACAACGTCATCCTGCTGGGACTAAGAGGACAGGCTAAGAGCCGCATCATTCGCCAACTCACCGAGCTATTAGATGATGAAATACCAATTGTCGCAGGCTCCGAAGTTAACGACGATCCCTGCAAACCGATATCTGCATATGGCCGCCAGACCATCGCGCTACATGGCGACCTAACCCACATCGAATGGATCGATCGCGATTCACGTTTTGTAGAGAAGCTCGCCACGCCCGACGTGACCATTGCCGACATCATCGGCGACGTCGATCCGATCAAAGCCGCCAAGGGCGGACACCTGCTCAGCGACGAGCTGACCATTCACTATGGGCTGCTGCCGCGCGCCAACCGCGGCATCTTTGCCATCAATGAGCTGCCGGATCTCGCCGGTAAGATTCAGGTCGGCCTCTTCAACATCATGCAGGAAGGCGACGTGCAGATTAAGGGTTACCCGGTGCGTCTGCCGCTGGATGTGATGCTGATTTTTTCGGCGAACCCGGAGGACTACACCGCGCGCGGAAAGATCATCTCGCCGTTGAAGGATCGCATCGGCACCGAAATCATGACTCATTACCCGGCCGAACTTCAGACCGCCGTTGAGATCACTCGTCAGGAAGCGTGGGTCGATCGTGGCAACCTGGTTGGCCTCGCCGGTCGCGATGATATGAAGGGTTCGAATTCGCGGCTGCACATTCCTGAGTTTATACGCGAGCTGGCCGAACAAATCGCCTTTGAAGCGCGCGACGACAGTAGAGTCGATATGCATTCCGGAGTTTCGCAGCGCATGCCGATTACTGTCATCGAGTCGGTGCTTTCAAATGCCGAGCGGCGCGCGCTGCTCACCGGCGAAGAAGAGATTGTGCCGCGCATCTCTGATGTGTACGCGGCGATTCCTTCGATGACCGGGAAGATGGAACTCGAATACGAGGGTGAACAGATCGGCGCCGGTCGTATTGCGAAGGACTTAATCAAGCGTGCGGCAGGCGAAATCTTTGAAGGTTACTTCGTGGGAATTGACTTCGCCCAGACCGTCCAATGGTTTGATCAGGGCAACAATTTGCGACTGGCAGACACGGCCACGGCAAAAGAATGCCGGACGCTGTTGGAAGCCGTGCCTGAGTTGCTCGACACTGCGGTTATTCCGTTTGAGTTTAAGCAGACAGACACGGCGCAGTTGGTGGCGGCATGCGAGTTTGTGTTGGAAGGTCTCTACGCTCAGAACAAGATCAGCCGCAACGAGGAAGGCGGCTACACGGCAGTGACCAAAGCGAAAAAGGATCGCCGCGGTATGATCTACGACGATCTCACTGAGACCGGGAAATACAGTTAGGCCACAGATGAACACGGATAATCACGGATTTAAGCACGGAGAAATAACTCAGAAGATCATTCGAGTTTTCTACGATGTCTACAACGAGCTAGGCTATGGTTTTCTTGAGTCGGTCTATGAGAAGTCTTTAGAGGTTGCATTAAACTCCACGAACCTCAAAGTGTGCCGACAAATAGAAATACCCGTCCAGTTCCGCGGTCATCGAGTTGAAAATTTTACCGCTGATATGCTTGTGGAAGATTGTGTGCTGCTTGAACTCAAAGCAGCGCGCTCTTTGGATACATCTCACACGGCTCAGTTGCTGAATTATTTGCGCGCGACTGATATCGAAGTAGGCTTACTCTTGAACTTTGGTCTGAAGCCTGAATTTAAGCGACTGCTCTTCGATAATCCTCGTAAGTCAATCCGTGAAAATCCGTGTTTATCTGTGGCCGATTTATTGACTCCCGATGAACCGGGGACGCGATGAAGTTTACCCGTTATTCAAAATTCAAAGGTCTCGACGTCTCCGGGATCAATCTTGGCGACCTCATGGAAGCTCTGTCTGATTCCCTCCTCGATTCCGGCTACGATGACGATTACTACTGGACCCGCCAACGGCGTCCGCAGGACACCTCACTCGACTCGCTCAGACGCGCACTCCTGCAAGCGCTCATGGATCAGGGTCTGCTTGATGAGCGTCAGATCCAAGAGATGCTCGCTGATAACGAAGACAAGTTTAAAGGCTCGCTGCTTGAAGAGATGCTCAATCAGTTGATCGAGCGGCTGGTTGAAGAGGGTTATTTGACGCTCAAGGAAGAGCCGCCGCCCGCGCAGCAGCGAGAGGGGCTGGGAAACGGCAGGCCTGAAGTTTCCGAACCCTTGCCGCGCAACGTTAAGTTTGAAGTCACTGAAAAAGGCCTCGACTTTCTTGGTTACAAAACTCTGCGGAACCTACTCGGCAGTTTAGGCAAGAGTTCCGTAGGGCGCCACGATACACCACATCTTTCTACCGGCGTGGAAGCCGCGGCTGCCAGCAAGCCTTATGAGTTTGGCGACACTATGAATCTCGACGTGAACACAACCCTTCTCTCGGCGATTCAGCGCGAGGGATTGGCAGTCCCGCTCAATCTCGAATACAGCGATTTATACGTCCATCAGTGTGACTATCAATCCTCGTGTGCAACGGTGGTGATGCTCGACTGTTCGCATTCGATGATTCTCTACGGCGAAGATCGGTTCACGCCGGCGAAAAAAGTCGCACTGGCGCTGGCGCATCTGATTCGCACGCAGTATCCGGGCGATTCGCTCAAGATCGTTCTCTTTCATGACTACGCGGAAGAGTTGCCTCTGGCAAAGCTCGCCACCACGCAGGTCGGCCCCTATCACACCAACACCGCCGAAGGACTAAGGCTGGCGCGCCGCGTACTGCAATCGCAACGCAAAGAGATGAAACAGATCGTGATGGTTACGGATGGAAAACCGACGGCGTGTTTTGTTGAAGGTGTAGGACAGACATTCTTGTCTGTCCAATCGGAACGGCATCGCGAGCCGAGCCGAGCCAGGACCGGCAGGAATGCCGGTCCTACCCGCCGGCTCTACAAGAATTCAATGGGTGGCGATCCGTTTGTAATGGAGGCGACTTTTAAGGAGGTCCAGGCCTGTCGCAAGGCCGGGATAATGATCAATACGTTTATGCTGGCCAGCGACTATTACCTGGTGGAGTTTGTGAAGCAAATGACTGCGATGACAAACGGCAAGGCCTATTTCGCAAACCCCGGTAATCTTTCGCAGTTTGTTTTGATAGATTTTCTGCGACGACGAACCAGCCATGTCAGATAGGATAGGGTGATCAATCAAAGCGAACGGATGAAAGTGGCCGAATCAAAACGTAGCGGACCCAGGCCCAGAAGGTACTTCGTTCCGTATTTCGTATTGGTCGTCGGCCTGCTCATCACCGCGTTCTTTTGCTTTTACATCCGGCGAACTGCCCAGGCAAGAGATCTTGCCCGCTTCACCGCCTCCACGCAGGAATTGACTACCTATGTCAGGGGCAGGCCTCGGCTCTACGTCGAGGTGCTGCGCGCCGGCACCGGTCTATTCGCCGTAAGCCCGTCGATTAACCCAAATCAATTTCACAATTTTGTAGAACGATTGGAACTGGCCGATCAATATCCGGGCGCTCAGGGAATCGGCTTTCTGGCGCGGCTGAAGCGGGATCAGAAAGACTCCTTCTTAGCAACGATGCGACAGCATGGGCTCAAAGACTTTCATATCTGGCCCGATCAGAACCAGGACGAATACTATCCCGTCGTCTACTTCGAACCGCTGGGTCGACGCGACCCGGTAGCGGTCGGCTTCGACATGCACACCGATCCTGTTCGCTGGGGCGCAATGGAAAATGCGCGAGACTCGGGTTTACCCGCGGCGACGGGTCGAGTTTCGCTGACGCCGGAGAGCGATGGGAACAAGCCGGTGGGATTTCTCATCTACGCTCCGGTCTATGAGAATGATCGCACGCCAACGAGCGTGAGCGAGCGCCGCGAAACGTTGTCAGGTTTTGTCTACAGCCAATTTCGCACGTCAGACTTCATAAAAGCCGTACTGGGAATCAAGAACACCAGCGACATTGACCTGCAATTTTACGATGGGTCGCAACCGTCCAGTGAAAACCTGCTGCATGATACGGCTTCGGAAGCCGGCAACCTGGATCGTTCCAGCCCTCCGCGATTCACAACTTCGAGCAAAGTAGATGTCGCCGGCCGCACCTGGACGATAATCTTTTCTTCTCGTCCGGCGTTTGTTTCCGCGGCAAGCAGAAAGTCTCTCTTCTACACCGCGCTCGGCGGCTTGTTCATCAGTTTTCTCTTGTTTCTCCTCACCCACTTGCAGGTCAGAGCGCGGGCGGAGGCCGAACGTTCTGCCGCCGAGTTGCGCGTCTCCGAAGGAAAGGTGCGCAAGACGCTCAACGATCGGGAGCGAGCGGAAGAAGCTCTCAGGGAAAGCGAAGAGCGCTATCGTGAGTTGGTGGAGAACGCAAACGACATCGTCTTCACCCTCGACCTTGCCGGCAACATGACTTCAGTTAACAAGGCCGTGGAGTCGATTGCCGGTTATTCGCAAACCGAGTTGCTCGGCATGAACGTGTCGGAATTTCTCACTCCCGGGTCGACTGAAAGCGCTCGTCGCATGACTGAGCGCAAACTGGCCGGTGAAGAACGCAGCAACTATGAAGTGGACGTGCGCGCGAAAGATGGGCACATCTTTACCCTGGAAATCAGCAGCAGGCTGGCCGCACACCAGGGAAAACCGGTGGGCGTGCAAGGCGTTGCCCGCGACATCACTACTCGTCGCCAGGCCGAAGAAGCATTGCGCCAGGCCGATCAGCGCGCGTTGTCGGAGTATGAACGGTTGCTGGAAAAAGTCTCGGGTCTCGCTCAGACGTTGGGAACCGCGCGCGATCTGCTGGCGATCTTCCGTGGTTTGCAGGAGTTTACGCTCCTTTCAGTTCCCTGCGACGGACTGTTTGTTTCTCTCTACGATCCTCTGCGCGATGTGCGTACCGCATGCTATGGCTGGGGCGACGGCGCGGAGATAGATACGTCAGAGCTGCCGCCGATGCCGGTTACCTCCAGGGGTCCAAACAGTCGTGCCGTCCGAACGAATCAAGTGGTCATTACT
>JBGQJH010000179.1:0-5616 GCA_041498935.1 Pyrinomonadaceae bacterium
CTATGCGACCGCATCTGTTTTGATTCTCGTGGGCGCGTCGATGTTTCGCAGCGTCGGCAAGATTTCTTTTTCGAAGATTGAGGAAGGCTTGCCGGCGTTCCTGACAATCATTCTTATCCCGCTAACGTTCTCAATCACGCAGGGCATTCTTTGGGGCTTCATCTCACATGTTGGGTTGTACCTGATTGTTGGCCGGCGCCGGGACATTAATCCGGTCATGTACGCGCTGGCAGTTGTTTCGATCGGGCTGTTGCTGTTGGAACACGCGAAGTTCTAGTGACTGAATGTTGCTCAGCGGCGACTTGCAAGATGAGCAGGACGACCAACCAGCGCCGGAGGCGCGGAAGAGAGTAGCCCCGGGCGTAAGTCCGGGGATCGTTGGCGTGTCAACCCGAGCCCGCAAAGCGGACGACAGAAAACCAGGTGTCTAAGATAAGAATCCTTCTGCCGCCCCTCCGGGTCTTATGTTCTTATCCAATCCAGATCCCCGGGCTCACGCCCGGGGCTGCTGTCTAGCACCCCGGCGCGGCTGCCGCGCTCGGGACCCGCTCTGCCGCGTCTTCGGCGCTCCGGAGTCGATCAGAACGTGCAACCGTAAGTCTTCATCGACACCCGGGCCTGCTCGGCTGATTGCTTGCAGGCCGCGGCCAGCGTTGCCTTGGTTTGCGGGTTCTCAGCTAGTCTGCGCCAGGAGGTGCGCCATTGCTCTATTGCGTTTTTGTACGACGCTCGCGCGGCCTCGGGAACTTTGCTGGAAATACAAGCGTCGTAGGCGGCTATAAACTCGTCGCATTCCGGCACTCCGATTTTTTCTCCGGCGGCGGCAGTCGTGGCTTTGGCTGGGGTTGTGCTGGTGGCAGCCTTGTTGGCGTTACCTGGCGTTGCACTTGCGCCATTGGTCGCCGGCTCCGACTTGGAACAGCCCGTTAGCACGATAGCGCATACAACGCAAAGCAATAAAGAAAATCTTGTTAACATTTAGTGCTCCTGAGATTTCAGGCTGTATCCGGCCTGAATCTATTGAAAAGGGATGGAAGACCGGGGGAATAATACACGACACGCTGCGAATAGGGGAGCTTAAACCATGGTCCACGCGCTGAAAAATCAAACCCGCCGCGAAGTTTTCATAGCGCTTCACACCAAATTAGGCGCAGGATACTTTTATGAAACGAATTAAGGATGGACTGACCAACAGGATCGCTTTAGCAGCCGTTCTCCTCGCCGCGGTTTCAGGCGGCGCCTTCGGCCAAACACCTTCTGCCACACCGACTCCCGACAAACGCGGCATTGGAATCGAAAGCAGCAACGCTGCAAACAACACTCAGACTGGACAGCAAGCGAGAGAGGCCAAACCCGAACTCGTCCTCCAGACCGGCTACAACAATTTCTTTGGCGCGACGCGACTTGTATTCAGTCCCGACGGTCGCTTGCTCGCGACTGCGACGTTCCGCAGCAGCACGATCAAGCTGTGGGACACTGCAACCGGGCGCGAGTTGCGCAATCTCTCGAGCGGCAGACAAAGTGCGATGGGCATGTCGCCATTTATCGCCTTCAGCGGCGATAGCCGCCTCGTCGCAGCCGCCGCCGGAGAAAACTCAGTCAAAGTTTGGGACGTGACGAGCGGACGCGAGGTGCAAACACTAACGTCGGCAGAGGGTGGCCTCGCATCTTCACTCGGCGGAGTTTACTTCATCGCCTTCAGCTCGAACGATCGAATAGTGACGATTAGTGACGCCGTCAGAGTTTGGGATGTAGCGACGGCGAAAGCTCTGTCCAAAATCGCCACCGACACTTTGAATGCGCTGGCGTTCATGGGCGGCGGGGGTGGTGCGGCGTTGAGCCTGGATGGGACTCAACTGGCTCGCGTAGCCACCGGCGGAGAAAACCAGGTCAAGGTCGTGGACCTCGCAACTGGTCGAGAGACGCGCGCGGTAAAACTGCCGGGCAACGAGATCGCGGAGATTGAAAGCGCTGAACTGGCGTTTACTCCGGACGGACACTTGCTCGTCTCCGGGATTGTCGACAAGCGAGTGAAGCTTTGGGACGTGACAACTAAGGCGAATGAGCGCGACCTGGGATCGACCGCGCAGGATTGGAGCCTTCTCAAATTCAGCCGCGACGGCCGCCTGCTCGCAATGTCGGAAGGCTACACCGTAAAACTTTGGGACGTGGCGACCGGCCATGAGTTGCCGGCTTTGGAAGCGCCTAACAGCGGTCTCTTTTCCACGCAGGGTCGCGTCTTCGTTAGTTTTACTGACGACGGAAAAAAGGTTGCCACTGGAGGCTTCGACACGCCAACTGTGCTTTGGGAAGGAAACACCGCAAAACAATTGCTCAAGATGAACGGCCGCACGAACATGGCCTACAAGGTTGCCTTCAGCGCCGACGGCAACCAGTTGTCCTCAGGTGGCCGTACGCGTTGGGATCTGCGCACTGGTCGAGGCGTGCGACTCACCGCAGCTCCAGCCGACAAGCAGTTTGGCTTTCCGAGTCCTGACGGCCGCCTGCTCGCCTTGTTCGCGCCGAACAGCAACGCCGTATCAATTCTTGAAACGCCCTCGGGCCGTCAACTCCAAACGCTCGTACCCGCCACTGGCGAAGGAGTCGTTCAGCGCGCCAGTTTCAGCCCTGACGGAACAATGCTGGTCGTCACCTACATGGCCAGTGAAGCACAAATGAAAAAACTGCCAGCCCCGGGCCAATTCGGGAGCAGCCAGAATCAGGTAAAACTTTGGGACGTGAAGTCGGGACGTGAACTCCACACGCTTGCTCTCGCGAACACGCCAGGCGAAGCGGGCTTTAGTTCTGACGGTCGCGTGCTGGCTACCCTCGGATCGATGGGTGAGATCTCTCTGTGGGACACGGCCACAGGCAACAAGTTGCGCGACCTGACTTCTTCGCCGATGGCAAACCTGAGTCAAATGATGAACGGCATGAATCCTGCGCAGTTGGGAAACATGAAGCCGGGAAAGTCGGGCAGCATGCCCCAGATGCCCGACATGACCGCCTTAGCCGGCATGATGACGAACATGATGGGCACGATGTCCGCCGGCACCATGGGCCGCTCAGTCACCTCTGTCGCTTTCAGTCCTGACGGCCGGACGCTGGCGACTGGCGGTGTCGAGTCAAAATCAAACTTTGATCTGGCAGCGATGATGAATCCCGCCGCCGCGCAAAAGAACCAAAAGAAAAATGCCAAACCGCCTGACCCTGAGGAAATGATGAAGAACATGAAGGTCGAGGCGATTGGCCAGGTGACGCTGTGGGACGTAGCAACTGGTGGCCAAATCGGAGTACTCACTGGTCATGGCAAAGGCGTTACGCAAGTGGCCTTCAGTCGTGACGGTCGCTTGCTCGCTTCGAGCAGCAGCGACAACACGATCAGAATTTGGGACGTGGCTGGGCGCCGCGAGCTGCGCACACTCACCGGGCATACGACCAACATCGACTCGCTGGACTTCAGCCCTGACTCGCGACTGCTCGCATCGGCCAGCGACGACGGTGGCACCTTCCTGTGGGACGCAAACACGGGCGAACACCTGTTGACGCTTATCTCTCTCGACGATGGCGGCGAATGGATGGTAGTCACTCCGCAAGGTCTGTTTGACGGCACGCCCGCTGCCTGGAATCAGATTCTCTGGCGCTACAACCAGGACACCTTCAACGTCGCGCCAATCGAGTGGTTCTTCAATGAGTTTTACTATCCCGGGCTGCTTGGCGATGTGTTCGCCGGCAAACGGCCCAAGGTCGCCTTGGACGTTTCGAAAAAAGATCGCCGGCAACCGGTGGTGAAGTTATCAGTCGCCGGAGACGCAGGCGCCTCAGCAACTGCCATCGCTTCGCGCACGGTCACGCTGAGGATCGACGTCACCGACGCGCCCCCGGACAAAGATAATCCTCAGGGCAGCGGAGCACGTGACGTGCGCTTGTTTCGCAACGGATCGCTGGTCAAGGTCTGGCACGGCGATGTGTTGAATGGAAAACCCGCCGTCACGCTTGAGCAAGAGATCACCGTTGCCGCCGGTCCAAACCGGCTGACGGCCTATGCCTTCAACAAAGATAACGTCAAAAGCAAAGACGCGCAGTTGGCGCTAACCGGCGCTGACAGTTTGAAGCGCGCCGGCACTGCTTACATCATCGCAGTCGGCATTAATGAATATGCGAACCCGCAATACAACTTGAAGTATGCCGTGGCCGATGCGCAAAGCTTCGGTGAGGAGGTGCGCCGCAGACAAACGCAAGTGGGGCAGTTCGAGCGCGTCGAAGTCGTGCCATTAATAAATGAGAACGCGACCAAAGCAAACATACTTGCAGCCTTGCAGCGGCTGGCCGGCGCGCCTGGTCCACCGAGTTTAAAAGTGGGCCCTCTCGATCAGCTCAAGCGTGCCCAACCCGAAGACACGGTCATCATCTATTTTGCCGGTCACGGCACGGCGCAGGCGCAACGCTTCTACCTTATCCCACACGACCTCGGCTATAGGGGCGAGCGGACCAGGCTGAATGAGCAGGGATTGCAGACGATACTCGCGCACAGCATTTCGGATGTTGAGTTGGAAGAGGCCGTCGAGGGTCTCGACGCCGGCCATCTATTGCTGGTCATCGATGCCTGCAACTCGGGACAAGCTCTCGAAGCGGAGGAGAAACGCCGCGGCCCGATGAATTCCAAGGGTTTGGCCCAGCTTGCTTACGAGAAAGGCATGTACATCCTCACCGCGGCGCAGAGTTATCAGGCGGCTCTCGAAGCCGCGCAACTTGGTCACGGGCTGCTGACCTATGCCTTAGTCGAGGAGGGACTGAAGACTGCCGTCGCGGACAGTGAGCCGAAGGACGGAGTACTGAGTGCGAGAGAGTGGCTCGACTTCGCCACTGAGCGGGTGCCGCAGATGCAGGAAGCAAAGATGAAGCAGGGCCGAGGCATCGGTCTGGAGATCGCGTTCACGGAGGGCGAACAAAATATCGCCGACCCGGAGAAACGCAGCGTCCAGCGCCCGCGCGTTTTTTATAGACGAGAACTGGAAGCCAATCCGCTGGTGATCGCTAAACCGTGAAGGTTAAAACGCGCGCATCCGCGAGTTTCATTAGAGCAAGCCGCTCTAAGAACGGTGCTAAGATACAACCTGTGACTCTTGAGTCGGATAGCGTAACCGAACGAGAAACGTATGAAGAAAATTGAACCAGAAGCGAATGATGAACTTCAGCCAGAGTACGATTTGCGGAGTCTGCGAGTTAGAAAGCTAGGCCCGGGACGGAAAAGTTTTGGCGGCACGATTCGGCTGGAGCCCGACGTCGCAGAAATCTTTCCCGACGCAGATGCAGTAAACGAAGCATTGCGCTTTCTTATCAGAGTTACCCAAGAGAAAAAGCCGAACCCCTACGATACAAAGCAGTGAGCCTGTCCCGAGATAACCGCGTCTCATGAGCGCTCAAACCAACAACCACCCCATCGGCAAATCAGCGCCGCGCAAGGAAGGCCGGAAGAAGGTCACGGGCCAGGCGCTGTATGTTGACGACATTTCTTTTCCGGAGATGCTTCACGGAACGACCGTCCGCAGTTCCGTGGCGCGTGGGCGTATAAAAAACATTTCATTCGAGGGCGATATTCCCTGGCACGAATTC
>JBGQJH010000180.1:0-5570 GCA_041498935.1 Pyrinomonadaceae bacterium
CCTGTTTCGCTTGTGTGGGAAGGCAATAGACCTGACTGGTTTCCGACGCGCTTTGAGTCACTTCTCTGTCGCTACGACATGGGAGAGAAGCCTCGTTTTCTTGAACCCGGCGGCTACCTGTTGACGACAAACTCAGTGTTTCATCGGCAAACTTTGCTTGCGTTAGGAGGTGTGCGCGATGACCTGGGTCACAAGCGAAATCAGTTAATAGGCGGGGAAGATAACGAAATATTTCAGCGCCTGGTCGCGAATGGTTATCGCGTGTACTACCAACCCACGGCACGCGTCTATCACCCGGTTCCAAAAGCGCGACAGACCCGGCGTTATCTATTACGCCGACTGTTTTGGGACGGAGCGTCGCAGCCGCTGGTCGATTCAGTTTGCAAAGAAAACACTGCGGCAAGTCGCGCCGGATTCGAATTGTACCGGGATAGCCGTCGCCTATTTCGTTTCTGCCTGGAAATCCTGGGTGAGGTTGTTACCGGAGATCGCGCAGGGGTTCAGGATGGAGTGTATCGGCTAGTGCAACGTGCAGGTCGGATGCGCACACATCTACTTATGGCATTGGGTGCGCGTTAATTCAATGAACAATTTAGAACCACACAGGATTGCCACCTTTGCGTCAGTGCAGATAGGTGACACCCTAATGGCAACCTCGCTGTATCAAGCACTGCGGATTCAATATCCGAAAGCCGAGTTCTCCCTTCTGTCTCAAGTGGCCGACCATCCAGTGATCGCGGGCTTAGACACTTTCGATCGGATAGTTGACTACCATCCCGATCTCGACCTGGACAAGCTTTATGATTTGGTTGTCTTGCCGGTGTTTTGCGGTGATGCGAGTGTCAGCTCAAACTTCGATCGCTTCCAAAACGTCATTAGTCTGGACAGATTGCACCGGGAACTGCGGCACTCATGGCGCAATAAATGGGATGGACAGTTCACGCACGTGCTTTTTTACAAACATCAATTCGAATTGAACGCCGACCTGGCCCGCGCCGCCGGCTATGCGGGTGAAATGCCGCCACTCTATTGTCCGCAGGGCGATCCGAAATCATACAGCCATTTGGACGGTCGCATCGGTTTATTCATTAACACGCCACAGAATAAATTTCAGGCGCTACCAAATCGTCAGTGGCCGCTCACACATTGGAAGTCGTTGATCCAGTTAATGGGCCCATCGAATGTTGTCTTGATAGGAGCTGATAGCGACCTTCCTAACTTGAACCTGCTCGCGGCCGAAACTACGGCGCCATACGAAGCTACTGGGAAGCTATCGGATTTCACGGCCCTCTGTCGAAATCTTAAGGTGCTGGTAACGACCGATGGTGGCGGAATGCATGCGGCAGCAACCACCGGCGTACCGATCATCTCGTTGCATGGAACCTCTTCACCGATCCTCCTTCATCCCTGGATCTATCCCGACGGCAAGTGCATTGCGATCAGCGCCCCGAATACCTGCAGCCCTTGCCAGCGTTCGTATCGCTTGCAGCTTTGCGAGACGGGCCAGACACAGATGCGATGTATGGAAAGAATCACGCCGGAACGGGTCGTAAGAAGTGTTGGCCTCATTGAATCGTTACCAGCGGGAACCTGCATGATTCTGCGAGGTAATGATTTGCAAACAAAGACAGAGTTCATTCGATCGTGGCGGCGCTGGCTGAGGTTTACGATCAACTACAACTACGGCCGCATCTTTGCAACTGCCGCCAGTAGATAATTCGTAAGTATTCGAAAATCGATCTTTCAATTCACTTGGCTGTGACCCACATTGGATACTTGCTTTCGGGCTATCACTCGGATAATGCCGGCGGAGGAGCAGAGTCCTACGTCAGCACAATGGCTGACGGGCTGATCAACGCAGGATGCAGGGTAACGATGATTGTCCTGAGTGCCCAGAATGGAGAGTCGAATGACGGTCCTATCCGCGAGGTCAGACTTCGCAGCCCAAATTGGCACTGGCGCTTTTATCGGTCCGCGCCCATTGGTAAACCCTGGAACCTGGTTATTCGTGAGATCGAATGGTCTTTTGTTGGCTGGAGAGAGATCATCCGACTTCACAAACGCGACCCATTCGACGTTATTGAGTCCGGCGAAAACATGGTTCTGAAGGGATTGGTTTGGGGAGCAAAACCTCCGCTGGTAATAAGAGGACACGGAAACAGACTCGCTCTCAAACGATTCAGCGGCGAGCCGATCGGGACGGGCGATGTAATAGCGAGAAAAATTCAGGTCGCGGCGATGCGTCGAGCCGCAGCTTTAACCGCGGTCAGCGCTTTTCAGGCGAGGGAGATCGCGAGTGATTTTCAGATTAAAGAAGATCGCATCTCTGTGATTCCAAATCCGATCTCGGAATCGTTACTTCAGAACGCTCTCGCTCGGCCGCGAATTGAGCCGGAAACTCCTACCGTACTTTACACAGGGCGAATCGAATATCGAAAAGGAACTCTGGATCTGCTGCAATCGTCTGCTTTCGTTGCGCCAGCATTTCCGGAGGTGAAGTATCTGGTTGTGGGTGCTCGGCACAATTCAATCGACGACGCCGCTCTGAATGAAATCTTGAATCAGCATGATGTTCGTTCGCACGTTGAATTTGTCGGTCATGTTCCGTGGCAGCAACTCAGCGACTGGTATCGCCGCGCAACTGTATTCGTGATGCCGTCTCTTTACGAAACCTTTGGCATCAGCGTAATCGAAGCAATGGCTTTCGGATTGCCGGTCGTGGCCACGAACGTAGGTGGACTGCCGGAAGTGGTGCAGGACGGCGTGACCGGAATTCTAGTCCCGCCAAAAGATCCGCAGGCGCTCGGTGGCGCTATTGTCCGCCTGCTGCGTGATCCGGAGCTGCGCAAACGTTTAGGAAATGCGGGCCGGGAGCGGGTCTTAAGCGAATTCAGGACCGATCGAATAGTCGAACAAACGCTCAAGGTTTATGAGAGCGCATGTCGTTCACGCCTTGCCGGCGTTAACTGAGCCAGAATTTTTCACACGCAACGCACAAAACACGCATGCGGATTTTGACTTTCTCATCGCCCTATCCACCAGAACTGGGCGGGATGCAATCTCATGTCTATAACCTGACTCAGGCTTTCGCCCGCATGGGACATGAGGTGCGCGTGGTGACCGCGCGCAGCCAACGTTCAGCGCCCGTGCGCCAAAGCGACGGAGTGATTAAAGTCGTGCGAATTCCGTTTGTGAATGTTCCTAAAACGATGACGCTCCAATATCTAAGCGCGTCCGCGGCTTATCTCACCTGGCTGGTGCTGACCTGGCGACCCGATATTTTGCACGTGCACAGCTTTTGGCCGGACCTGCTGGCGACGAAACATCTTTATCCGATGGTGCCCATTGTCCACACGGCACACGAATCGCTTTTTTTGCTGATGGCGGAGCAACCGCGTTATCACCGCCGGCTGCGTTTCATTGTCTCCGGTGTTGACGGACTGATTGGGCCCAGCAGTGAACTGCTGGACGTTGCCCGCGGGTTCGGTGTGCCGACCGGCCGCAGCATATTCCTGCCGAACGGCGTCGATTCAGAAAAGTTTTCTCCCTCTGTCCACGGAATCATCAGAGAGCGATACGCACTTTCGGCAGCTACAAAGATTGTCCTTTGTCCACGACGACTGGTCCCCAAGAATGGCGTGAAGTTTTTGATTGAGAGTATTCCTGCGATTCTGCGAATTCATCCCGACACGGTATTCGTGATTGTCGGAGAAGGTCCGGAGAAAGGCGCGCTGGAAACGCAAACGAGAGAGTTGGCCATTCAAGCTAAGGTGGTCTTTACGGGCGGAATTTCGAACGACGAGATCAATGGCTACTATGCGGACGCAGATCTGGTTGTGCTGCCTTCGCTCAAGGAAGCGACGAGCATTTCGGCGCTGGAGGCAATGTCCTCCGCTAAGCCGATTGTGGCGTCGAACGTGGGCGGTTTGCCATATTTGGTCGAAAACGGAGTAACAGGCTTACTCGTGCCTCCGAGTGATCCGGAGGCGCTCGCGAGTGCCATCAATGAATTATTGGAGTCCGCTGGACGGCGAGAGCTAATGGGCAGAGCAGCTCGGGAAAAGGTCCTCAGAGAGTTAACTTGGGATCACATCGCTCGACGCACGGTGGAGTTCTACGCGCGTGTCTTGAGGCAGACTCAGGAGCTTGCAGTTTAAATGAGTTTCCCAAACGCGGTTCAACCTGGTTCGACTGGGCGCCTGAGGCGCTTTCTGCAGCTCGAAACGCCGTTTCGGATGACAAAGGAACAAGGAACCGTGACGCGATCCGTCGGCAAGAGGCACAGAACCTTCCTCAGATTAATCCTAATCGTGGTCGGTATCGGTGTAGGCCTGGCGCTCTGCGAAGTAAGCATGCGAGCTTTCCATCAGGGCGATACCCGGACTGTCTCGCTCTACCACAATAAGATTTTCAAACTGCCGCCGCATGTCCGATTCATGAATTACCACGAAAACAAGAATCTGGTCGAAACAAACAATCTGGGCTTTCATGATCGTGAACGCCAGGCCGTAGACGATAACTACCGAATTCTGTTCCTGGGGGATTCTTTCTTAGAGGGCCGACAGGTAAGAACAGAGAGTCTCTTTACCAGCCGTCTTGAGAAAAAGCTGAGCAGCGACGGGCAAAAGATAGAAGCCATCAACGGAGGCGTTTCCGGTACGGGCACGCCCTACCAGTATGTTTTGTGGAAAGATTTCTTCGAGCCCAACGTCAAGATAGATCACCTGGTCTTATGCTTTTTTATGGGTAACGATCTAATCGATAACAACCTCGAGCTTGTTTCATCGACATCGGGCGGCAGCGATAGCGGTTTCTTTGTTGATAGCAAGGGCACAATCCTGGACGTTGGCGAGAATCCCGGTTTGCTCAAGCGGACAATCAATTCCGGCCGCGATCACTCCGTTCTTATTAACACTTTGTACGAAGGCGCTTACCGAATCAGAAAGAACGTCCAGGAGGCAGCCGAAGAAAACGGAGAAGGTTATGCAGAGCGTCGAGAACGAGTAGATATGGCCGGCGCGTGGGAAGCTTCCGAGCAGGGGACCATCGCCCTGATCAGGAAATGGAAGGCTGAGCTCGCTGGGAAAAACATTCCCTTCGACATTGTCATCATAGACAGGCCCGCGAGGGTCTATAACAAGTTTGAGTTAAGTTTCATGGAAAAACTGCAAGCGACTTGTGCGCAAGACCAGATCGGTTGCCTGCGGTTGAAGCTTGATGGCGATCCTTATGAGTTGTACTCATTCGATGGAATCGCCCTGGGTCATTTTAACGACAAGGGCCATGAGACTGTCGCTAACGAACTGTATGAGTATTTCCAATCGCACCACAAAGCATTGTTTACTCGCCCGCTACGCTAGGAATCTTTTTTGCGGAAGGCGTTTCTTTGCAAAACCTTAGCGCCTCTCTGCCCGGATAAGTAAGCACGCTTCGCACCGGACCTTGAAACTCCTTAGCCCAAATTACTGGCCTTCTTATGCGCGAGCAAATCGCCTGCGCATTTTGATGTACCACAGTATCTCTTACACTTCTGGTGATCGTTTCGCGGTCACGCCCGAACAGTTTGCCGC
>JBGQJH010000181.1:0-5558 GCA_041498935.1 Pyrinomonadaceae bacterium
CCTCGCAGACTCGTTGAGTTACTGCTCCACCAGGACTTCAGTGTTAGCCTGGTCAATTCTGGCGCGCTCGACCAGCCGGCGAAAGATGTCAGCACCGTTGCCCAATTCGGGACGATTGCTTTTCGCTTCCGCAAGCATCTCGAGGAATCGGGGGCGCGGTGACGGGAGACCAAGTTGATTCATAAGATCGATAACCCGTCCGGCGTACCTCAAAACCTGAACCGGCTCGATTCCGGCGAGGTCATTGAAGAACCAACCACAACTCGTGTACATCAACAGCGAGTTCCGCTGCAATTCGAGAAACAGCAGTGCTGTTCTTTGCTCTTCAAGTGTTAACTCGCGGGGCGCATGGCGATAAAGAAACTCTTCGCGAGATTTTCTTTCGTCGAGTAATAGATTGATCGCGTCGTCACGTGTCGCCCAAGGATTGACAAACAGTTTTCCGCTCGTCGCTTCAAACGGGGCGGCAGCTTCGTCCCGCAAAAAGTCGAGCGCTTTTCGCAGAGGCCCGCGCCAGGATTGGTTCCAGCCAGGCTCACCGCCCGTATGACAACCGCAATCGCGAATCCAGCGGCTAACACCGTGCGTACAACTCCACGAACTGCCTTCGCCTTGCGGGCCATTGCTGATTTCGACTTCCATTTCCGGCGCGTGCCGATCCAGGTAGTCGCCGTAGTTCGTAATCACAAACCCACGCGCGGGCGCATCGACAGCCAGCGCGTAAGCCAGGCAAAGTTCGCCAAACTTGTGATGATGCCCGTAGGTCTCGCCGTCAGTTGCTATATTGATCAAACTCGCCTTCCCCGCTGTCTCTGCTCTTCGTTGCGCAAAGCGGTCAACGAGCGACGCGCTTGAAGTTAATGCCTGCTCGAAGGCGATGGCGCGCGCAAGCTCCTGATCATAGAAAAACACGGCCAGCGATCGTCCCGAACCATCTCTGTGAAAGTAGCGATAGGGAATGCTGGTGTCGATTGTGCCGTCTGCCACGCTTTGCCAATTGTGTGGGACAGACTTTCCAGTCTGTCCGGGACCGGCAGGAATGCCTGTGCTACTAATGTCGGTCATACTGCGAACGCGTTCGGCTTGTTGCGGAGCAAGAATCACAAAGCGCATGCCCTCATCGATCAACAGACCAAGCACTTGGTCGTTGCACGCCGTTTCGGGCAGCCACATTGCTTCCGGCTCGCGCCCGAACCGGTAAAGGAAATCAGCCAGTCCCCAACGCACTTGCGTGCGGCGGTCGCGCTCATTTGCGAGCGGCAGGATCGCATGATTGTAGGCTTGCGCTATTGCGTTGCCATGGCCATTGTTCCGGCGGGCGCTCTCCGCATCCGCGGCAATGATACGCGCGTAAGTTTCCGCGTGGCTTCGCTCCAGCCACGATAGTAGTGTTGGGCCAAAGTCAAAACTGATGTGCGTATAGTTGTTGACGAGGCGCTGCGTGCCGGTCTCGTCAAGGATGCGAGCGGACGAGTTCGGCTGGTAGCATTCTGTGTGGATGCGCTCGTTCCAATCGTGAAATGGCTGCGCGCTCGGTTCGGGATCAATTATTCCCGTCCACGGATTCTCGCGTGGTGGTTGGTAGAAATGGCCGTGAATGATTAGCGCTGTCATTAGTTAGGACGGGGCAAGCCCCCTCTCCATAGCGAGTTCCTACAGTCGGGACTGTGATAAATCTCCAATCAACGATAACATCTGGTCGTTGCCGAAGTAATATAAACTTTTCCGGCTCGATTCCGCATACGCGAATTCCAGATGAGACTTTTAGCCGTCATCCCCGGTCTGGCACTGATCCTGATAATTCTCTGGGACGCTTTTGAAACGATCATTCTGCCGCGGCGCGTGACCAGGCGACTGCGTTTGACCAGCCTTTTTTACAGAACGATTTGGTCCCTCTGCTCAGGTTTGGTGCGCGCCATGCGCAACCGTAAGCGGCGCGAGAAGTATCTGGGGACGTTTGGTCCCTTGTCGCTACTAATGCTGCTTGCTATGTGGGCGCTTGGCCTGATCCTTGGCTACGCCCTGCTGCTCTGGGCCGTCGATACGCGGCTGAATATTACGGCAGCGGATACAAACTTTGGGACCTATTTGTATCTTAGCGGCACCACGTTTTTTACTCTCGGTTACGGCGATGTGGCGCCGCTGCTGCCGTTGGGCCGCGCGCTCGTGGTTATTGAAGCCGCCACCGGCTTTGGTTTGCTGGCAATTGTCATTGGATATCTTCCGGTACTCTACCAGGCATTCTCGCGGCGAGAAGTCAACATTGCCCTGCTCGATGCGCGCGCCGGTTCACCGTCCAGCGCCGCGGAGATGTTGCGCCGGCATGGCGAGAGTGGACACCTGCATGACCTGAGCGGAGTTTTGCATGAGTGGGAGCATTGGTCGGCGGAGCTGTTGGAAAGTCATCTGTCATATCCGGTGCTCTGCTACTTCCGCTCACAGCACGACAACCAATCGTGGTTAGGTGCACTCACTACTGTGCTTGATACCTGTTCACTAGTGCTCGTGGGAGTGGACGGCGCGCCCTCGTGGCAGGCGAAGCTCACGTTTGCGATGGCCCGCCACGCGGTAGTCGATCTCGCACAAGTATTCAGAACAGCTCCAAGCGCTCCGCAATCCTGCATCACTCGACTCTATCCGGGCGACCTGGAACGCATTCGGGAAATTCTCGAGAGGAATAGCGCGCATCTCCACGACGGCAAGGAAGCAGAAGAGAAATTGGCCGAGTTGCGTTTGATGTATGAGCCTTATGTGAGCGCGCTTTCGGAATTGCTGCTGATGCCGCTGCCGCCATGGATTTTGGGAGAGGATGCGATCGACAACTGGAAAACCAGCGCCTGGGGAAGAATACAGTAGCGGCCAAGAAGTCAGAGATAAGGGGTCAGAGATCAGCGTCAGAGTTCAGTCAAACTTTTAACGGCCCCTTACCTAACCGAAACCTGAAGTCTTATCGGCAGTTGACTTCTGACCTCTGACTTCTGATCTCTGTTCTCTCACCTCACATGGTCCTGTTGACACAGCAATGATGCCTGCATAGAATTCCACCACCCCTAAAAATGAACCAGCGGAGGAGGGTGTGAGAGTGAAAACAACTATACGTGTCAATCGCAAGCGTCCGGAGTCCATGACCAAACAGATTACCGATCAGCTCACCGGCCTTATCGAATCAGGAGCCATGACGGTAGGCAGTTATCTGCCGAGCGAACGTGAGCTCGCCAATTCGCTGAAGGTGGCGCGCAACGTCGTGCGCGGAAGTTATGAGAATCTGATGAAGGCCGGAAGAGTTCAGAGCGAAGGTCGGAAAGGCCGGACGGTTAGATCTACGGGTGGGAAAAAACGCGCCGGCGCGAAGAGCGCGGCAGGATCCAAAGCGCGGAAGAAGTAACTTTACGACAATCCGGCCGGCAGATCGATTTCCCCCTCCCCTCGCCTAACGTAATCAGCAATCACTGGCTGAAATTCGCAGTTTCCTCGCCGAGAGCGAGGATTTCACCGCGTATTGCCTTACGTTCGGCAAGCAAGCGCACAAAGAATCTCCGTCTCACCAGGAAGAAGGTTAGTGCGCGCAGTCCTCCCAGAAATTTGTCAAACCCCTCAAAAAATCGGATCGCCAGGTAGCCTGCCAGCGGAATCCCAACGGCTGCGATCAACGCGAACGTCCAACCCTTGAGTTTGAAACCGACGACTGCGACCGCCACCCACGTTAACGGAAATAGCAACATTGCCGACATGATCTTGACAGTGGAGATAACGTCGTCGTCATCCTTCGAAAACCTTGTAGCCAGGTAACCCCCGAGCCGGTAGGCAGGGTAATGCACGAGAGCGCCCAGCGTCGCCGGAGCAATGAGCACCAGGAAAAGTCCGACACGAGTTATCAGGTGACTGAACACATCAAGGGTAGAAGTTGGCGGAGAAAGATCGTTCGGGTCCACTCCAGCTTGAGAGAGTTCCTCTTCAAAGCGTCTCATGCGCACTTCGAGTCTTCTTAAACGCTCCGGCGCGCGATCTCGCAAAACTCTATAGGCTTTGACGAAGCGTTGCTGGAGTAGCAACTCCTCAGCCAGACTATCGTTTGCCTCTTCGTTCGTCTCAGAGGAAAAGATTCTTTCGGCTCGCGTGATCGTTTGTAACGCTTCTTCATGCTCGGCATCGAGCATCACTTCCCGAAGCGCACACTCAATGCGATTAGAAAGCTCTCGGACAGCGCTGCGCGGTGGATTTCCGTCGGGGTCAAGCTCAACGGGTGAAACATCAAGTGGCTTGCCGAAATATAGCAACACCGCGCTGCGAAATTTTGTTTTTGAAGTGTAGTAAAGACCCGCTGGTACGATTTTGAGGTCCCTCACTTCGCCAGTGGATACGGCAGCAACCGCAATGCGCGCGGCTCCGGTCTTGATCGGTCGCAGGCGGGGTTCATTGTGGGAGACGCCTTCGGGACAAATGCCGATCGTTCCACCGCGCGCGAGTAATTTCCGCGCGGCCACAAACATCTCGCGATTCTTCGAGACATCTTCGCCTTCATCCTGAGGGCGATAGACAGGAAGCGAATCCATTGCGCGCACAAAGTAGCCAAGCACAGGCGTGCGAAACAGCGGCGACTTTGCCAGAAATGAAACGCGCCGGGGTGCCAGCGATAACAGAAACGCCGGGTCTACCAGGGCGTTCGGATGATTGAGCACGAAAATGACCGGACTCTGGCGCGGCACATGATCAATGCCAACCACTTCCACGCGCCGGAAGTAGACGCGCATAGCAAATCTCAGGATGGCAACAATTATTCGACGAGTCATTGGCGGTATGTCGAGACGCTGGAGATTCTAATCCATTGGCTGAGGATAAGGTGAGGATTGTTCGCGACAGATAACTATTACCAGTCACGAATAAGCCACAGATGAACGCAGATAGACGCGGATCAGAACTCAAAAACATTCCGATCTGTGTCATCCGCGTTAATCCGCGGCCCCTCATTTCCTGTTATAGTTCGCTTACTACCGTGGAAAACGCTCTCTGTATTCGCCCGAGATAATAAACGCCTTGACCATTTCCGCCTGTTCGAAGTTGCCACCGAATTGGTTCAGTTTGTTCAGCCAAAACTGATAGCCACTGTCATCCGGATCGCGACGCAGGTAGCCAAAGTATTCCATCATCACAAAGACCTGGCTAAACTTCGCTCTCACGAATCGCCCATCCTCGGCGATCTGGCGCAACACTGCCGCTCGCGTTGACGTGCGATTGATTAAGCTATTAACCAGCGCGTCTCGCTCGCCGCTGCTGAAGGCCACGCCCGTGTGGCTAATCAGTGTGTCAACGTAAGCGTCGTCTGCGAGACTGCCATACGCGCTGACGAAAGCCGGACGCTGAACCCACGACGCCACGAACGCCTGTTTGTTTGTCTCTAACTGTTGTTCCCAGCCGCTGACACCGACGATGACGTTATGCCCGACGCTTTGCGTGTCAGGCACGAACTCGCTGTAGAGTGGCCGCTGGTCAAAGCTCGCACGATATAGACTATCCACCAGCCCGCCAGTCTCCTGAAACTCTATCGAGAGAAAGTAAGC
>JBGQJH010000182.1:0-5544 GCA_041498935.1 Pyrinomonadaceae bacterium
GCGATTTAACGAGAAGACACGACGCGTTGCTGATCTTCGATGAAGTGATGACTGGATTCCGCCTCGCTCGCGGCGGCGCACAGGAACTTTATGGCGTGACGCCGGACATCACCTGCCTCGGCAAAATAATTGGTGGCGGCTTGCCGGTGGGGGCGTATGGTGGCCGTCGCGAGCTGATGCAAAACATCGCGCCTGTCGGATCTATCTACCAGGCGGGAACGCTCTCAGGAAATCCGCTGGCGATGACAGCAGGACTGCTGACCTTGCGGCGGCTGAAAGACAAAACGATCTACGAGAGACTGGAACAGAGTTCCGCGAAGCTTTGCGAAGGATTGTCAAAGGCCGCCGCGGAGGCAGGGATGAAGACGACTACAAACCGGGTGGGTTCGATGTGGACCAGCTTCTTCACCGGCGAGGCGGTCACGAATTGGGCGACGGCAAACAAGAGCAACCGGGAACTCTACGGCAAGTTTTTTCATGCGATGCTCGACGAGGGGGTTTATCTTGCGCCCTCGCAGTTTGAGGCTGGTTTTGTCAGCAGCGCCCACACGGATGCGATCATCGAGCAGACAATCGAGGCCGCGCGAATAGCATTTCGAACCCTCGGGGTAAAGGGTAAAGGGTAAAGGGGAAGAGGCGGTTTTCCCCCTTACCCTTTCCCCTTTTCCCCAGGTGTTTTACAGCGGCAGGTCGATAACAAAGCGCGTTCCCTTGCCTGGTTCGCTCTCGACGCTGATCGTCCCATCGTGTTGTTCGACGATCTGTTTGACGATGGCGAGGCCCAGCCCCGTCCCGCGTTTCTTGGTTGAAAAGAACGGTTCAAACATTCGTTCGAGCGTGGCCTTGTCCATTCCGTTGCCTTGATCGGCAATGGTGACGCGGGCGTTATTTCCGGGCAGGCGATCTCCCTCATCGCCCCTGGTCGCAACCTTGAAGACTTCAGTTGAAATGCTGACGGCTGCGTGTTTTGGGCTCGCATCGATCGCATTTGCAATCACGTTAACAAAGACCTGGCTCAACTGGTCAGGGTCCCAATGACCGATCAGTTTCTGACCCGCCAGTCTCTCCTCGATCGGCGTCTCTTTCTCCCTGATCTTATCGGCCACCAATTCGAGACTGCGCTTGATAAGCAGGTGAAGGTCAACGTTTGATTGCTCGAGCGCTTTGCGCCGCGAGAATTGAGCCACGTCCACCACCAGTTTGTTCAGGTGCTTGATTCCCCGCTCCACCAACTCAATCGTATTCAAGCCCTCCGCATCGCTGACGCTATCGCGCAGCATGGACACGCCCAGACGTATGCTGCCGAGCGGATTTCTAATTTCATGAGCCACTTGAGCAGTCGCCTGACCCACCGCCGCGAGCGACTCCTGCCGCCGCAAACCGCGTTCAGCTTCGGCCGCCTCAGTCACGTCGACCAGCGTCAGGATTTGCCCGCGCGACCCATTGATCGCCAGCGGCGAGGAATAGACATCAAAGGTTTGCTCCGGTTCACGGTCGTCGCCCGGCGGGCAAACCCAACGTCCCCGATACGTCGCTTTATCCACGCGAGAGGCCGTCGCTGTCTCCAACATCTTCAAGGCAGCGTCAGACGCAAACTTTTCGTAAAGTGAAGCGCCGATGGTTGCTCTGGGGAAAATTCGGAAGAAGGCCGCGTTGGCACTCCGAACGCGATCGTGCTCATCGATCGCGGCGACCGCACTCACCATCCCTTCAAGCAATTGACCGGTGAAGTTTCGTTCGCGCCGGGCTTCTTCCACGCTGCGCCGCATCTCGCCAAAACGGCGTTGCACTTCCCATATCGTCCTGGCGGCCACCAGTGCGCCTACGATTAAGGCAATCAAACCCCACGTACGAATCGATCGCGCGGCTTCTTGCTGGATATTTTCACTTAGGTGAAAAACCTCGCCCTGCTCCACCGTTGACTGGTTTAATAAGTTGTTGAGTTCTGTATCGACGACGCCGAACTTTTGAAAACCCTCCAGCGAGTAGCGACGAAGATCTTCGGTGACCTCGACATAGGCGGCCAGGTCGTTGCGAAATTTGTTCCAGGCGGAATCGTCGGCAAGTGGCGGCCGCTCAAGCTGCCGCAAGAGTTCTTTTGCTTCGCCCCGCGCCGCACTCAAGCGCACTTCGAAGGGAGGCTTCAGTTCTCGACGAGCGTCTGCCTCAGCTCGCGCCCGCGCTTCGTTGTCGAGTTTGGTAACGGCGAGACGAAGCGTCAGCAGCAGACTCAATTTTGCCGCATGCTCCTGTTCCAAACCTAAAACGGCGCGGCCAACCTCATCCATGCGGCGGACACTTAACAACCCGAGCACTGCAATCAGTATGAGCAGCAACAGGAAACCGACCACCAGCGGCACAATTGCCGGCGAAATCTCACGGGTCCATATGCTTTTCGCCGCGGCTGTGGGCACCGGCGCGTAGGCATTGGTCGCGGTGGGCTCGGCTCGGCGGTAGACAACTCTGGGCGAATCGGGTTCCTCGATGGGATTCCGAAACGGAGCGCGCGAAGCACCGCCATCACCGGACGCGTCGGCTTTGTCGGGTTGGCCGATATTAGTTTCTTCTTTCTCGATCATTTGTTCACGACTAATTGGCGCCCTCCCTTACGGTCGGGCTACTGCCCCAGTTTAGAGTCCAGGCTTTAGCTTGCTGCCATCGCAAACATGCAACCTGAAGGTTGTACTCTGAACTCTCTAAGGTTTCGCGTCCATCCAGTTGTCGGCAATACCGACATCGACGATCAAAGGTACATCCAAACTAACCGCGGCTTCCATTTCGCGTTTCAGAACTTCCGCAACATGTTCGGCTGTAGCGGCCGACGCTTCAACCAGCAGTTCGTCGTGCACTTGCATCAGGAGTTGGGCCTCGATACCTTCCCGCTTGAATTCCTCGTCAACCCTCAGCATGGCGATCTTCACGATGTCGCTCGCCGTGCCCTGAATCGGCATATTGATAGCTTCGCGCTCGGCCGCTCTGCGAATATTCGCATTGCGATCACTAATACCGGGTAGCGGACGAATGCGGCCATAGATGGAACGAACGTAACCATGTTCGCGCGCCTTTAGCGGCACCTCTTCCATGTAACGTCGCACACCCTTGTAAGTGTTGTAGTAGTCTTCAATAACTTTCTTCGCCTCCTGCCGCGATATGCCGACTCGCTGCGACAGGCCCCACGGCTCGATAGCATAAGCGATAGCGAAGTTAACTATCTTCGCGAAGCGGCGCGCCTCTTTCAGTTCCTCGTCGGTCCTGGCGCCGAATACCAGTCGAGCCGTGCGCGCGTGGATGTCTTCGCCGTGTTGAAACGCTTCGAGCATGACGGCATCCTGAGTAATATGCGCTAGCAGACGCAGTTCGAGCTGGGAGTAATCCGCCGAAATGATCTTGTTTCCCTGCTCGGCGACGAAAGCGCGCCGGATGCGACGGCCCAGCTCAGTGCGAATGGGAATGTTTTGTAGATTCGGCTCGCTGGAGGAGAGACGGCCAGTGGCGGCCACCGTTTGATTAAGTAGACAGTGAATTCTGCCGTCGGCCGCAATCTGATGCGGCAGCGCGTCGGTGTAAACGCTCTTGAGTTTATCAAGCTCGCGATAGTCAATGATCAGCCGCGGCAAGTCAAACGTTTGGGCCAGTTCTTCGAGCACTGCCTTGCTCGTGGAGATTCGCCCGGTAGAAGTTTTTCTGCCCGAGGTCATCTCCAATTCCGATAGCACTTCGCCTACCTGCTTGGGAGAGCCGATATTGAATTCCCTTCCCGCGAGCTCATAAATTTTAACTGTTAACTTCTTCAACTCCAGGCCGAGATAGTTGGATAGGTCGGCGAGTGTGGCGCGATCCACTTTCAAGCCCGCGCGCTCCATGCGATAAAGCAACGGCGCCAGCGGTAACTCCAGCTCGCTGTAGATCGTCTCGAGCTTCTGCTCGAGGATGCGCTGGCGCAGAACCTTCGCGGTGCGCGCGGTCAGGTCCGCCGCCGCGGCCGTTTCCCATTGTGAATCCGACCAGGCGGCGGCGCCGGGCTTCTGAATACGCTCCACGCCAACCGCTTCGCGCGCAAGATCGCTCAGCTCATACTTGCTGCGATTTGGATCGAGCAGATAGGCGGCCAGGAACGTATCGTCCTTAACGCCTTCCAGCGTGATGTCGAGCCGGGCCAGCAACCCCACGGCGCGTTTCAAATCGTGAACAGACTTTTCGAGCAAGCCGTTGGACAAAACCTCTCGCAGCGAAGCAAGCGCCGTCTGACGTCCCTCAGCAAATTTATTGAAGGCAACCAGAGCGGAGACACCCGCCGCGGTGGAGAACGCTATTCCTTCAGCCGCCTCGTAATCAATTGCGCATTGCATACTCGCCTGCTCGCCCGGCTCGTTCAGCTCGCCCAGCTCGTTCAGTTCGTTCGAATCTTCGCCTGCGTGTTCCTTGTCGCCCGGTGGCATTGCATCGACGACGGCAATGCCCACGCTTTCGGCGTCCCACAACCTTTTGATCAAACTATCGAGCGCAGCGATCGAGTCGATGATCCTATAGTCGAGCTGGTCATCAACCCGTGCGGCCGTGGCGGTGGCCGCGTCGGCAAATTCCCGCGTCAGCGCGGAGAATTCGAGTTCCTTGAATAGTTCGTAGGCGGCGGCGCGGTCTGGCGGTCTGGCTTTGATTTGATCGAGATCCAACTCGACCTCGAGGTCGGTGCGTATGCGCGCGAGTTCACGGGATTGACGAATCAGGTCGGCGCTGTTGTGCAACGATTCGCGGTAAGTCTTGTGTTTGACTTCCTCCCATCGTTTAAGCGCTTCTTCGATCGAGCCAAACTGCGTGATGAGTTGCACGGCCCCTTTCGCGCCAATGCCCGGAGCGCCCGGTATGTTGTCGATCGAGTCTCCCATAAGGCCCAACAGGTCAACTATCTTGCCGGCGGGCACGCCAAACTTTTTCTCAACCCACGCCTCATCGCACCACTCAATCGGAGGCACATACTCCTTACGCTTCACCACCTGAGAATTCGTGCGCATGCAAACGACGTAAGGATCCCGGACGAGCTGACACATGTCCTTGTCATTGGAAACAACAACTGCCTGGAGCTTTTGTTCGGCAACTTTTTTCGCCAGCGTGCCAATCACATCGTCCGCCTCAAAACCAGGCGCGTTGATGACGGGAATATTCAGGGCTTCGCACAGGCGCCTGATGTAGGGAAGTTGCGAGGCCAGGTCTTCCGGCATTGCGAGTCGATTGGCCTTATAATCAGCAAACGTTTCGTGACGAAAAGTCTTCTCGCCAGACTCGAATATCGCCGCAATGTAATTTGGCTTCTCGTCGGTTAACAGCTTACGCAGCATGTTTGTAAAGATGTAGACGGCTTGCGTGACCTGGCCGCGGGAGTTGGCAAGCGGCGTCGCGCGATTCGCCATCGGCGCAAAAAATGCCCGAAAGATGTGCGACATCGAATCGATCAGAAAAACCCGTTCGACTGGCTGGTCACCAGCGGCAGCTTGCTTAGTTGGCATGTGTTTCGATGATAGAGAGGCGTTTTCTGAGTGTCAATCA
>JBGQJH010000183.1:0-5537 GCA_041498935.1 Pyrinomonadaceae bacterium
CCCCACTTGCGCTTTTGGGTCCACTGCTGAGACGATTGCGCGAACGCGAACACTATGAGCACGGCAATTAGCAACAACAATAACAAGGAAAAGAAAAAGCGCATCTCCCCGTCAGACGCGTGGCACGATGCACGGGAACTAATTTGGGCGCATCGGTATCGACTCGCGTTCGGCATGTTCCTAATGATCGTTAACCGGCTGGCCGGACTGGTGCTGCCCGCCAGCTCAAAATACGTGATTGACGAAGTCGTCATGAAGCATCGCAGCCAGTTGCTGGTGCCGCTGGCGCTGGCGGCGGGTGCGGCGACGCTGGTGCAGGCGCTCAGCTCGTTCGCACTTTCGCAGATTCTGGGTGTCGCTGCGCAACGTGCCATTACAGACATGCGCAAGAGCGTGCAGGAACACGTCGCGCGTCTGCCCATCAGATACTTCGACTCCACTCAAACCGGCGTACTCATCTCGCGCATCATGACTGACGCTGAAGGCATTCGAAATCTCGTCGGCACCGGACTAGTGCAACTCGTTGGTAGTCTGGTGACCGCCGCGATCGGGCTCGTCGTACTCTTCTATTTGAACTGGCGGTTAACGTCGGTCACGCTTCTCGCGCTGGCAGCCTTTGGCGGTGTCATGGCATTCGCCTTTAATAAACTGCGACCGCTGTTTCGTGAACGCGGCAAGATCAATGCCGAAGTCACCGGCCGTTTGACTGAATCGCTCGGTGGCATTCGCATCGTTAAGGCCTACGCAGCCGAAAAGCGCGAGGAGTTGGTTTTCGCGCGCGGCGCGCATCGTCTCTTTCGCAACGTCGCGCGATCAATGACTGCTGTCTCTGGCGTTATGGCTTTTTCTACCATGATCGTCGGTATTATTGGCGTCATTTTGATTCTGGTAGGCGGTCACGACCTCCTCGCGGGTCGCATGACGCTCGGTGACTTTGTCATGTACATGATCTTCACCGGACTGGTAGCAATGCCGCTGGTCGAAATCGCGAACATAGGAACGCAGATCACCGAAGCCTTTGCCGGTCTCGATCGGATACGCGAGATCAAGCGCATGACGACTGAAGATGCGGACGATGCCTATCGAGACTCGTTAAGCGCAATTACTGGCGACGTTGAATTCAAAGACGTCAGCTTTGAATACAACGACGACACGCCGGTCCTGAAGCATGTTTCTTTCGGGGCGCCGGCGGGATCGACAACGGCGCTGGTCGGGTCGAGCGGTTCTGGCAAGTCGACGCTGATTAGTCTGGTGATGGCTTTTAACAGGCCACTATCGGGCACGGTAACTGTAGACGGCCGCGACCTCGCATCGCTGCGATTGCGGGACTATCGGAACCAACTTGGCGTGGTCCTCCAAGATAACTTTCTTTTCGACGGCACTATCGCGGAGAACATCGGCTTCTCTCACCCGCGTGCCACGCGCACGGAAATCATCGCCGCCAGCCGTGTCGCTCACTGCAAGGAGTTCATCGACGGCTTTGCCGAAGGCTATGACACTATCGTCGGCGAGCGCGGTGTTAAGTTAAGCGGTGGTCAGCGCCAGCGCGTTGCTATTGCTAGAGCGATTTTAGCAGAGCCTAAAATCTTGATCTTGGACGAAGCAACGTCAAGTCTCGATAGCGAAAGTGAAGCGTTGATCCAGGACGGGTTGCAATCGTTGCGTCGCGGGCGCACCACGTTTGTCATCGCCCATCGCCTCTCGACGATTAGGAGCGCGGATCAGATTCTGGTATTGGAAGCCGGCGAGATTGTCGAACGCGGCACGCACGACGAGCTGCTCGCTGCCGGGGGCCGCTATAAGCAGTTGTACGACAAGCAATACAACTTTGAAAGAAACCAGTTCATCAATCCCGGCGAGGATTTCACGCCTGAACTACCGAAGGCAGCAAAAGCGGCGCCTGTATCCGACGCGATGCCGACGAATTTGTAAGACTGAGCGGGGGCAAGCCCGCCTTCCTGACCATGAGCTGAGCATAGTGGAGTTCTAATCCTTGCTGGAAAGCCTTTCAAGGTGAAATAGCCGGTTCGGTCGGAGAGTCTCTCAGGTTGGGAAGGTGGGCTTGCCCCCGCTGGCCCGGTTAACACTCGACGTTATGAAGGTATTGAGGACACCGACAAACTCAAGTTTGTCGGACACATTCCCATGAGGAGCAAGAACATGGCAGCTACCCAAAATTTCGCAAACCACACGCGTTGGCATCCGCCGTTTCACTTCTTCGTCTTGCCGGTGATGCTGATTAACTTTGTCTGGGCAGTAGTCGAGTTCGTTAAAGCTCCAGGACGGAATTCAGGTTGGTGGATCGTGGTCTCGCTGGCCCTGTTACTGCTGACGTTTTTTGTGCGAACCAATTCACTCAAGGTGCAGGACCGAATTATCCGGCTTGAAGAGAAACTTCGTTACCAGCAACTGCTCTCTCCTGCTGTGGTGCAACAAACCAGCGCGCTGACGGTCGAGCAGATAGTCGCTCTTAGGTTTGCAGGCGACGACGAATTGGAAGAACTGGTAAGCGCGGTGGTTGCCGGCAAGTTTGCCAAGCCGAAGGACATCAAGCAGGCAATCAAGAACTGGCGCGCCGACACGTTTCGCGTTTGAAGTCTGTCAATACCCTGAACGCCGTCTGAGTTGAAACCTGATGGGCCTGCACTTTTGCTGAGCACCTCCACGTTCCTCGTCTTCTGGCTATGTCCGCGGGGGACTGTCTCCCGTAATGCGCGCGCTTTAGCGTCGCTAACAAACCTGCGAATCCAAACGTCTTACAGCTTATGGCGCAACAACTCTCGACCTTATTGCTGATCATTACGTCCCTGCTCGCCTCAAATATACCTGGTCGAAGTTCGACTCAAGCACAAAAACTGTCAGCCGTGCCGGTCGATCTGCAAATCCCGCTAGCTCCCACTCCGGTGAAAGCCGATGGCAAGTTTCATTTATTTTACGAACTACACATAACAAACTTCCGCAGCCGGAGTCTTGAACTAACTCGTGTCGAAGTTGTTGGCGACAACGAAGCGTCGCCTTTGGCGAGTTACCGGAATGCCGAACTCACCAGCCGGCTCGCGCGTCCGGGAGCAACTGATATCGCCGACAAGCGGATCATCGATGGCGGCATGCGGGCGGTGATGTTTCTGCAAATCACAGTCGAAAGAGAAGCTGATTTGCCGCGTTCGCTCCATCATCGTCTCTTTTTTAAGCCAGAGGATCCGAAGCTTGATAGTGCGGAAAGAGTGGTAGACGGCGCCCGCGTGATAGTTCAGCGGCCCAAACCGCTGGTTCTCAATCCACCTCTGCGCGGTGACCGATGGCTGGCAACAGATGCGTTAGCAAATGATTCAACGCATCGGCGCACGCTCCTGGTAGTGAATGGAAATGCGCGCATCGCGCAACGTTTTGCAATCGATTGGTCGAGAATCGGCGCCGATGGACAGGCGTTTCACGGAGACCCGTCGAAGAACGCAAACTGGTATCCGTATGGAGCTGAAGTGTTGGCCGTTGCCAACGCAGTTGTGGTTGATGTTAAAGACGGGATACCGGAAAACGACCCCACTGCTGACAAGAAAGCCGTACCCATTACCATTGAGACTGCCCCTGGTAATTACATCATTCTCGACTTGGGCGACGGGCATTTTGCATTCTACGCTCACCTGCAACCAAACAGTTTTCGCGTGAAGGTTGGCGATAAGGTACGTCGCGGTCAGGCGTTGGCCTTGCTTGGTAATTCTGGTAACGCTGACGCGCCGCATTTACATTTCCATATCACCAATGGCAACTCGCCCCTTGGAGCGGAAGGCGTGCCCTACGTTTTTACTTCATTTGAGGTACTGGGTGTTATCGACTCGCTGAAAGTGCTCGTCAACGGTGAGGGCTGGAAACCCAGTCCCGGTGCAACGGTGGATAAGCGTCGCTTCGAGCTACCAACCCGATATGCCGTGATTAACTTTCCCTAAGCGCAAGTCGAGGGGAGTTGGCGGCGAAGTTGGCCCGCATCTCAACTGTTCGCAGACTCAACAGATACTCCATATCGTGCAAGCAATTCCTCACCAATTCGCACATCGTCTACCCCTTGCCAACGGACACTTCTGCAACAACTAACGCTCGTGCTAATTCGACTAATAATTAGAGTTTGACCCGGCATTGTCAAAGGTCCGCGTTGGCACGGTCATTGCTGATGTACTGCCAGAGGGCGGTGTGACACTGTAATAAAGGTTAACGGCGGCGGCGCGCCAATTGGGTGATGACGGTGATTGAGATGCTTACGTTTAAGAATTGGAAAACTCAAGGGCGAAGTTTAAGAACACCCGGATCAAAACTGCGGCGGTTGAAGTTGCGCCGGTTAAAAATGCGGAGGATGGAAATGAAGACAAAGACTACTAATCGATTCTCACGAACTCTGACAAGCGCTCTTATCTTGCTCGTGCTTGTTGCTTCAACTTTCGTTCCGGCCCTGGCTCAGACCAGACGCCGGCCGGTCCTAAGACGACGTGCTCCAGTGCGTAAGGTCGTCACGCCAGTCGCGCCGGCAATTGTCTACTACAACGTCAACGCCGGTCAGATAATCCGCGTGCGCATGAATCAAGATATTTCTTCCGAAACGGCACGCATCGGTGATCAGTTTACAACTACGGTCGTCGATCCGGTTTATGCCGGTGGCGTTGAAGTGGTTCCCGCGGGCAGCACTATTACCGGTCGCGTAACCAGCGTGAATCGCGCTTCGCGTAAGAGCAAAGCCGGCACGCTGGGTGTTCACTTCGTTTCGCTTCGCTTGCCCACGGGCATCGCGCGAGCTATCAACGGCGACTTGACGGATCTAACAGCTAGCAACGTGAACGCCGATAACGAGGGCGAGGTTTCCGGCCGGTCTGCCACGAAGCGCAACGTGGTCTTCATCGGCGGCGGCGCGGCAACAGGCGCGCTGATTGGCGCCATCGCGGGCGGCGGCAAAGGCGCAGGCATCGGCGCCGGTGTTGGCGCCGGCGTGGGGGTAGCCGGCGCGTTGTTCTCAAAAGGCCATGAGGCGGTGGTTAAGTCTGGCACTGAGTTTGGCGTGATCTTGAACCAGACGCTCTCGCTGCCGGACGCTAATGTTCGGTAACTCTTAATCGCAAACTAACCGGGGTCCCCGCGCGGGCATCCCGCGTGGGGTGGTAGCAGTTTGCGTTACAAGATCGGCAGCCTCGCGGCCGCCGATGCCTGGGGGCCCGCAAGCGAAGGGGAGAGCGCGGGCGGGCCTCCAAGAGAATTAGGACAGGCATTCTTGCCTGT
Organism: Pyrinomonadaceae bacterium; assembly: GCA_041498935.1. GTDB lineage: Bacteria > Acidobacteriota > Blastocatellia > Pyrinomonadales > Pyrinomonadaceae > PSRF01. The sequence continues at coordinate 5,260 of JBGQJH010000183.1, forward strand.
CGCGGTTAACCAAAGAAGTAAGACAGGCAGGAATGCCTGTCCAACAATCAGTCGCCCCGGTCATAACGTAAGTAGGCGACTAACGGAAAACCCGTCGCGAATGGGAGATTGCGACGGGTTCTTCGTTTTTATGCAGGACTGGCATTCTCATAGACACTATCAAGCAGATTTTCCAATTGTCATTTTCCATTTGTCATTGAAATCCACGTCCCGCAGCTCACGGCGATGAGGTTCAGACTCACTGCGATGAGGTTCTAAATGGCGAATGAAAAATGGGA
>JBGQJH010000184.1:0-5530 GCA_041498935.1 Pyrinomonadaceae bacterium
ATGTCGATCAGTCCCTCAGGTTGAGCGGTCGCTTCACCTGGGACCCCGTCGCTAACGCTTCCGGTACTGACAAGAACCGCGTCTGCTTCAGTTGTGTGCGTGCCGGAACCCTGTTCGCGCTCCGCGCTCCCGGCGGCGGCCGGACGTTGGACATTGGACGTTGGACGTTGGACTGCCGAATCGGTATTGATTTCTGCCATGGTTTTCGTCTTGTCGATTCTCGGGAAGAGCGGCTTCACTTCGCCGATAGCCGTGCCTTCGGCAAGCTCGCCCCACTTCAGTTTTGCGGGATCGCTTTCAGCCAGCGAGCCCGCCGAATTCCTCAGGCCCAGTTGTGTCCAAATCTCCAGCGTTGCCGTGGGCATCACCGGATAGAGCAATACGCACAGCCATCGTAAAGTTTCAGCCGCGCGATACAGAACAGCACTGAGCGTTTGCTTTTGATTTTCGTCCTTCGCAAGGTCCCAGGGTTTCGCGTCGGAGATCATCTTGTCGACGCGAGCGACGACTGACCAGGCGGTCTCCAGAGCCTTACTGAACGCGAACGCTTCGAGGTGTTGCAAAAACTGATCGCGCGCATGTTCGATGAAACCAGAGATAGTAGTTTCGTCTGTGTCAACTCCAGTACGCTTTGCCAGCAGCAACTTGTCTTCGGAGATAACACCGGAAGGGACGCGGCCTTCAGCATAGCGCGAAATCATGGTCAGTGTACGACTCGATAAATTTCCCAGACCGCTGGCCAGATCGCTATTGGTCCGATCAATGAGCGCTTCATAACCAAAGCGACCGTCCTGACCAAAAACCATTTCACGCAGACAGAAATAACGAATCGCATCGATTGGAAAGTGGCGGCTCAGGACGTCCAACTCGACTGTGTTGCCCAGCGTCTTCGACATCTTGCGACCATTGGGATCGAGCCACATGCCATGCGCAACAATCGCGCGTGGTTGTTCCACGCCGGCAGCCATTAAGAACGCCGGCCAATAGACCGCGTGAAATCTCAGGATGTCTTTCCCGACCAGGTGCAGCGCCGGCCAAAACTTCTCGAAGCCGACCGCGCGATCACGCTCTTCGTTTCCGAAGCCGATCGCCGTGATGTAATTGGTCAGCGCGTCAAACCAAACGTATATGGTGTGGTCAGGATCGTCCGGCACGGGCACGCCCCAACTAACCGAAGTCTTCAAGCGGCTAACAGAAAGATCCTGCAGCCCGCCTCGAACAAAAGCGGTAACTTCATTATTCCTTGATTCAGGTTGCACAAAATCCGGTCGCGATTCATAGAGCGCGAGCAGCGCTTCGGCGTAATCAGAAAGACGAAAGAAGTAACTGTCTTCAGAAATGCGATCGAGCGGGGTCTCGTGGATCAGGCAGGTAGGCGGTGCGCCGCTTTCCGTAGGTTTGGCATACTCATCTTCCGTCTTGTAAGCGGCACACGGAGCACAGAACCATCCTTCGTAGTGTCCCTTGTAAATGGCCTCGTTGCCCTTCGGGGTCTTTGCCTTGGCGGCGCGCCGCCAGAGTTCAGTGACGCCCTGATAGTGAAAGGGCTCGCTGGTGCGCATGAATATGTCGTAGCCGCCGTGATCGGTATCAAGGCGAAACTTGGCAGTCATCTTTTTGAAATAGCTGACAACGTAATCAGCTTGTTCCTTAGGCGTGCGGCCGGCGCGCTCAGCGGCGCGTTCGATGTTTATGCCGTGCTCGTCGGTTCCGGTTAAGAAAAAAGTTTCAATACCCTGTTGTCGCTTGTGACGTGCAATCGTGTCTGCCACGATCATGGTGTAGAGATGACCAAGATGCGGCAGACTGTTGGCGTAGTAGATGGGTGTGGTGACGTAGAAAGTCATTAGTAAATCGTAAATCGTGAATAGTTAACAACTCTTCTTCTCGAGATGTTGGCAAAGTCCAGTCAGCATCCGACCGATTTCATCGAGAGAGGAACGTAGCACAAGATAATTGCCTTCCCCGACGTAGTTCAGTCTACTGGCTATCAACAACTCTGTCTCTACTTCACTTGCCGATCCCTGCGAGTTCGAAAGGAAGTGCGCAAACTCTTTGGACGACTTCCGCCCCGCGCCTTCTGCAATATTAGCCGGGATTGAAACTGCTGCCCGGCGTAGTTGTGAAGTCAGTCCAAACCTTTCATCCTTAGGAAAACTCTCTGTTGTTTTGTAGACAGCGATGACAAAATCTACGGCTTTCTTCCAAACGTCTAGCTTCTCATGGGGACGCATTTTGTGATCTCCTGAGCGGTAGGTCGAAAGCGGTTTTTACTATTCACGATTTACGATTCACGATTTACTTCTTCTTCGCGAATTCATCGCCCGGATTGAATCGCGGCATTTGCTCCATGTCAGCGATGCGACGCCCGATCGCCATCGCTATTTCCGCCTCCTGTAGCATGCCGCGAAAATCCCAGGTGTCGCTGTATTCGTCGGAAGGTTGATGGTAGTGGGCTGTATTGTAGGCTTTGAATTGTTCCTCGCCCCATTCTTTCGACCTTCCCACATAGTCGTTTCCTTCCTTCAGGCTGATTGAAGGAACGCCAACCTTCGCGAACGGAAAGTGGTCTGAACGATAGAACGATCCCTGCTCAGGCCGCGCGTCCGGCGAGACTCTCATGCCGCGCTCGCGTGCCACCGCTTCCGCCACCGCCTTCAAAGTTGACCGTTCCGCGCCGAGCGGAATGAAATCGTGAGTGATACCCAGCACGTTCATCGAATCGAGATTTACATCCGCGGCAGTTTTTTCCAGCGGAACCAGCGGGTGGTTTGAATACCACTCCGAGCCTAGCAACCCCTGCTCTTCAGCCGTTGTGAACAGGAAGAGGCTTGAGCGCCGCGGACGTTGCGCGGGCGGCAATTTTGCCAAGGCTTCGGCGATGGCCAGCACGGAAGCATCGCCGGAAGCATTGTCAACCGCGCCGTTGTAAATCGTGTCGCCGGTTTTGTCCGGCGCGCCCACGCCCAGGTGATCCCAATGCGCTGAATAGACCACATACTCATCGCGCAGTTTCGGATCGCGGCCGGGAAGAATGCCGGCAACGTTTGGGGCCTCGACGCGCTTCACTTCGCTCTTGAGATTAATCTTGCCCTTAAGATTTAGCGCTACGGGTTGGAAATCGCGTGATGCGGCTCTTGCTCTCAAGTCGTCGAGGTCCTGACCGGCCAACTTCATAATCTTTCTTGCCGCTGCGTCAGTTACCCACGAGCGAACGTTCAAAAACGGCGTGTTATCGCCTGGGTTGCGAGCGATATCAAACCGCCATGCCCCATTCGAGGTGCGCACCACGCTCCAGGGATAGCCGGCCGACTGGTCCGTGTGCAGCAGTATCACGCCCGCGGCGCCTCGTCGAGCCGCCTCTTCGTATTTGTAGGTCCAGCGTCCGTAATAGGTGAGCGCCTTGCCGCCAAAAAGACCTGGCTCGTCATTCGTGGCAGGCGGATCGTTTACCAACATTACCAGAATCTTGCCGCGATAGTCTGCCGCGCCGCCTTTGTAATCGTTCCAGCGTTGCTCGGGCGCGTTGATGCCGTAGCCAACGAAAACCATATCGGCATCAACTTCCACTTCATCGGTCTGCGCGCCCGTGAAGGCGACGTAGTCATCCGCAAACTTAAAAGACTCTTTGCCGTTGCGACCGGAGACTACCAGTTTGGTGTTCAGATCGGCTTTGACTCCAACCAACGATACTGGTTGAAAGAAGCTGCCATTCGCGCCCGCGCCTTTCAGGCCAAGCGCTTCCATCTGCGCGGCGATGTAGTTGGCGGCAATCTCGCCGCCACGCGCGCCCGTGCCGCGCCCCTCCAACAAGTCGCTTGACAAAAACTTGATACGCGCGCGAATCGCTTCTTCGTTAAGTGGCGAGCTTGTGCGTCCGCGCTGTTGGGAAAATCCGGTTACGCAAATAGCCACGATCAGAGTCCACGCGATCGTTACTCGCAGCCCAATTCTGGTTCTCGTTAGCATCCTTCTCTCCTCACTCTTTGCCGGTAATCAGCGCCATCGCCTCCGCTCGCGTGCGCGGGTCGTTGCGAAAACCACCAAGCACAGCCGACGTCACCGTCTTCGCGTCGGCCTTCCTGACACCTCTTAGCGTCATGCAGGTGTGCGCCGCCTCAATCACAACCATCACGCCGATCGGTTTGAGCCCCGCGAAGAGTGTGTTTGCGATATCGGTTGTCAGGCGCTCCTGCAATTGCAGCCGCCGCGAAAACGTCTCGGCCAGACGCGCCAGTTTTGATATTCCGAGGATACGTCCGTCTTTGGGGATGTAAGCGATGTGACACTTACCAACAAATGGCGCCAGATGGTGCTCACACATGGAAGCGATGCTGATGTCTTTGACGATGACCATCTCGTCGTGCTTGTCACCAGGCAAAGGAACAACATGCTCCTTTGGATCTTCGCGCATCCCGGAGGTCAACTCGACGTACATCTCGGCCACGCGCCTTGGCGTTTCCTGCAAGCCGGGCCGGTCGGGGTTCTCACCAAGGCCCTGCAAAATCATGCGAACGCCTTGCGCGATTAGCTCAAGGTCAACCGGAGGCAGATCATTCTCCGGTGACGTGTGGTTCTGATCCTCTTTAGAAAACTTCGTAGCCATTTTCTTCCTACATGTCCGACAAGACTTATTTCGATGTTGTTTGAAAATAAATTCAAGAAGCGGGGGCAAGCCCACCTTCCCAACCTGAGAGACTTTCTGAGTCGCTCGTTAACCTCACTTTGAAAGCCTTTCCATCACAAATTACGACTCCACTTTAATCAGCTCGTGGTCGGGAAGGTGGGCTTGCCCCCGCTCGGTGCCCTTAACGTGTACTGCCCTTGTCGAAGGCATTTCGCGCCGCCTCTTCGACAATTCGCAGAGGCACCTTCGCCGCTCGCGCTGCTTGCCGGCATTGTTCATACTCCGGCATCTCTTTGACGATGTGCCCGTTGAGTTGCGCTACTTTAACATCGATTGGCCCATACTGCGTTTCCACCGTAACAATCCTGCGCTCCAATGCGCGTCGCTCCACCTGGTAGGCACGGATGCCGAACGTCGTAGTCTCGGAAAAAAGCAGTTCGCTTAGCGTCGTTCGTTGCTCCTCACGACAGAGTATAGACAGCAAGACTCCCGGGCGATTCTTCTTCATCTGCACGGAGGTGAAATAGCAATCCAGCGCGCCGAGATCAAACGCGCGTTCCATCACATGACCGAGTATCTGCGGCGAGATGTCGTCCATGTTAGTCTCAATCATCCAGAGACGCTCCGCCGCCAACTCCCCCAACCCGGCTGATTTCGTTGCGCTGCCTGGTTGATCCTCGCCAATCAAAACACGCAGAGCGTTGGGGAACTTCTGATATTCCCGCGTCCCCGCGCCATATCCGGCGCGCTCTAGCTTCATCGGGGGTATGGGACCATAGTTGGCGCAGACCGTTGTAATGATTGCCGCCCCGGTTGGTGTGACCAGTTCCCCGACAACATCAGTAGAATAAAACGGTACGCCTTTAAGTAACTCCGCGACTGCCGGCGGCGGCACCGGATAGC
>JBGQJH010000185.1:0-5522 GCA_041498935.1 Pyrinomonadaceae bacterium
GGCGTTGCCCGCCGGGGCGAGGGACAAGTCCCTCTTCTAAACAGAAAGAGTAGTGAATTTGTTTGGAAGTCGCGGGCAAGAAAGTATTGGTGATGGGCGCCGCGCGCAGCGGCATTGCGTGCGCGAAGTTTTTGGCGGCACGCGGCGCGACAGTGGCGCTTAGCGACGCGCAGCCGCTTGAAAAATGGAGCGCCGCAGCGCTCCGGTTGAAAAGTGAAGGCGTCGGGGTCTTGCCTGGAGACGTACCGGGTTGGCTACTCGACAATCTTGACCTGGTGGTGATTAGTCCGGGCGTACCCACCAGCGCAATTCCGATCCGCTACGCGGAACGGGCGGGAGCAGAAGTCATCGGCGAAGTTGAACTGGCTTCGCGTTATTTGAAAGGGCGCATAGTTGCAATCACCGGCACGAACGGCAAGACAACCACCACGTCGCTGATTGCACAGTTACTTAAGGACGCGGGAGTGCCAACGCAGGTTGGTGGAAACATCGGCACGCCGCTGATCTCGTTGGTTGAAAGTTCCCGTGATGACGGTTGGACGGTAGTGGAGTTGTCTAGTTTTCAACTTGAGACAATCAAGGAGTTTCATCCCACGGTTGCGGTAGTGCTGAACGTTACGCCGAATCACATGGACCGTTACGAATCATTTACCGACTACGCGGCTGCCAAGCACCGAATCTTCATGAACCAGGGACCTCAGGATGTCGCGATTCTTAACGCCGACGATTGCGTCGTTGCGAATTGGGCGAAGGGCCTGCGGGCGCAGGTAGCGAGCTTCAGCGTGAAGCAACAACTGGAGGAAGGTCTTTTTCTGCGTGGGCGCGAAATCGTCTCGCGTAGCGCAACTCGCGAGCGGGTTCTGCTAATTTCGGACGAGCTGAAGCTTCGCGGCCGTCACAATGTAGAGAATGTGCTCGCTGCTCTCGCGGCCGGACTCGCTTGCGGCGCCGCCCCCGGAACGATGCGCGAAACAGTCATGGCGTTTGAGCCGGTCGAACATCGACTCGAGTTTGTTTCTGAAATGGAAGGCGTAAAGTTTTACAACGACTCAAAAGCGACGAGCGTCGACGCGACGCTGAAAGCACTGGAGGCATTTGCCGGCGAGAGTAAAGAAGGGGATGAGGACAAGACAGGGAAGGTCGTTCTGATTCTTGGCGGGCGGGGAAAGAAGGCCCCTTACGCTCCGCTTGCATCGCTGGTCCGCAACCACGTGCGGAAACTGATCCTGATTGGCGAAGATGCGGAAACAATCGCAAACGAGTTGGGAGATTTCGCTCCGAGTGAGCGCGCAAACGACATGAAAGCGGCAGTCACACTCTCTTTTCAGGCCGCGCAACCTGGTGACGTAGTTTTGCTCGCGCCCGCTTGCGCGAGCTTCGACATGTTCGAAAGCTTCGAGCATCGCGGACGCGTCTTTAAAGACGCAGTCCAAAGTCTAAAGTCCAAAGTCCAAAGTCAACCTTCCTGACGTTGGACATTGGACATTGGACATTGGACAGTTGGTTAGTTATGGCAAAGAAGTTGTATCCAGACAAGTGGCTCTTCGCGGCGACAGTCGGACTGGCGCTGTTTGGCGTTGTCATGGTTTACAGCGCCTCCGCGATGCTCGCCGAAAGCGAGAATCACGGCCACTTCTATTACGTGAAGAAGCAGGCGATCTGGACAGCCATAGGCTTCGCCGCGATGATGATCGCAATGCAGTTTGATTACAACCGCTTGCGGGATCGACGCATCGTTTACGGCCTGTTGCTTCTGACATCGTTCATGTTGCTGGCTGTCTTTGCTTTTCCAAGAATCAACGGTGCGCATCGCTGGATCAGGTTTGGCGGTTTCTCAATCCAGCCTTCAGAGATCTCAAAGCTGGCGCTCGTGATCTTTCTCGCATACTTCCTGGAGAAACGCGCCGGCGAGGAACGTGATTTTTGGCGAACGTTTATTCCCTGTGGGATTGCAACCGCTCTCCTGGCTGTGCTCATCGTCGTTGAACCTGACTTTGGGACCTCTTTAATGCTGGCGGTGACGTTCGTTGTCGTAACTTATACGGCAGGAGTGCGGCTGGCGCATCTGGCGATGGCCGCGGCGCCGGCTTTTGCCGTTGCAGCCGGGTTGTTGATTTTCGTTCCCTGGCGCCTGACGCGCCTGGTTACGTTTTTGGATCCCTGGGCTGATCCGCAGAAGAGTGGCTTCCAGGTGGTGCAATCGCTGATTGCCGTCGGTTCAGGCGGTTCGAATGGACTCGGCTTCGCGCAAGGCAAGCAGAAGATGTTGTTCCTGCCGTTTGCCCATTCGGATTTTATCTTCGCCGTGATCGCTGAAGAGTTGGGCTTGCTGGGCACGCTGACGGTATTGCTTATATTCGCGCTCTTTCTCTGGCGCGGCATTCGTACTTCGCTGCTGGCGCCGGATCGGTTTGCAAAGTTGCTCTCGATGGGCATAGTAACCGGCATCGTCGGGCAGGCACTCTTCAACATCAGCGTGGTGCTTTCCCTGGTGCCGACAAAAGGTATTCCGTTGCCATTTATTTCTTACGGCGGATCGTCGCTGGTTCCGACACTCGCGGCCGTTGGCATTCTGCTGAATATCTCGCAACACACCAGCGGCTCCATCGGCTCTGGACTGCTGAACTCAGTGCCGCAACGGCGCGACAAAGAGTCGAGAAAGTTGCGCGTCGCTCAGCCCGCGAGGCGAATGACTCTTTCGCGCTTTGGATAAACCACGATGCGCGTGCTGATCGCCGCCGGCGGAACGGGCGGCCACATTTATCCGGGAATTGCGGTCGCCAAAGAAATCTTGCGCCGCGAGCCGAAGTCGGAAGTCAGGTTTGTTGGCACGGCGCGCGGCCTCGAAAGCAAGCTGGTTCCGCAAGCAGGTTTTGAACTCTCGATCATTGACAGCGCCGGCCTCAAAAATGTTGGGCCGATTGCGCGCGCGCGCGGACTGCTGGTGTTGCCAAAAAGCTTGCGCGATGCCGGGAAGGCGATAAAGCAATTTCGGCCTGACGTCGTGATTGGCGCCGGTGGCTACGTCTCCGGTCCTGTTGTTCTGACGGCGGCGCTCCGACAACTGCCGACGCTGGTGATGGAGTCAAACGCGTTACCGGGTTGGACCAATCGAGTGCTGGCGCGCTTTGTTGACAAGGCAGCCGTCTCCTTTGACGCGGCGCTGCCTTACTTCCGCGGCAAGGCCGTGGTGACCGGCAACCCGGTTCGCCGCGAGTTCTTTGAGATACCACAGCGAAAACGCGATACGGGGACGTTTTCGATTCTCGTGTTTGGCGGCTCGCAGGGCGCCCACGCAATCAACGAGGCAATGCTTGCAGCGCTGCCATCACTGGAGAGTTTGCGAGATGCCTTACGGATAACGCATCAGACCGGCGAAGCGGATTTCGAAATGGCGCGTACAGCGTATCTCGCAGCCGGTTGGGGTGAACGCGTCAGCGTCAGGAAGTATATTGACAACATGGTGGCCGCTTTCGCCGACGTCGACGTGGTAGTGTGCCGCGCTGGTGCCACTACGACTGCGGAATTGATTGCCGCGGGCAAGGCTTCGCTCATGATCCCGTTTCCGTTTGCGGCCGATGATCACCAGCGCCGGAACGCGGAGGCGCTTGAACGGGCGGGAGCGGGAAAAACGATTCTGCAGCAGGATTTGTCCGGGGAAAGGTTGGCGCAAGAGATAACGAAGCTCGTCCACGAGCCGAAAAGAATTACCGCGATGGAACAAGCAGCGCGCCAGCTTGCGCGCGGAGATGCGGCGGCGGCGGTGGTGGATTTGATCGAGGAGCTGGTGGGCAATAGGAAAGTGGGCAGTGGGCAGTAGGCAGTAGGCAGAACAAATGAAATTTCATTTAGCATCGATCGCCAGTCATAGGACCACGGGTGCGGCGGCCGCGCCCCTTGGCTTTGCTGCCCACTGCCCACTGCCCACTGCCAACTGATTTTTATGTTTCGACGAATTCAACACGTCCATTTTGTCGGCATTGGCGGCATTGGCATGTCCGGTATCGCCGAGGTACTGATCAATCTCGGATTCCGCGTCTCAGGCTCCGACGCGAAGAAATCCAGCGCGACGGATCGACTGCAACGGATGGGAGTCGAATTTGCTGAAGGTCACGATGGCGAAAACGTAGGCGACGCGCACGTCGTGGTTCGCTCCACCGCCGTGCGTGAAGACAATCCCGAGATAGTGGAGGCCCACCGCCGGTCAATTCCCGTAATTCCCCGGGCGGAGATGCTGGCTGAATTGATGCGACTGAAGCCGCACACGGTGGCGGTGGCCGGCTCGCACGGAAAAACGACGACTACATCGATGGTCGCGACCGTGCTTGGTCATGCCGGGCTGGATCCGACGATTGTGGTTGGTGGTGTCGTGGGCGCTTTCGGATCGAATGCGCATCTGGGTACGAGCGATCTGATGGTTGTTGAAGCCGATGAAAGCGATCGGTCGTTTCTAATGCTGACGCCGACCATTGCCGTCGTCACAAACATTGATCGCGAGCACATGGATTACTACCACGACATGGACGACGTGCGCGCCTGCTTCACGAATTTCGTGAACAAGGTGCCGTTTTATGGCGCGTCGGTTCTTTGTCTGGACGATCCAAACGTGCAGGCAATCATTCCAGAGGTTGAACGGCGCCGCATAACTTACGGGTTGAGTGCGCAGGCCGACATCTCGGCGCATGCAATTCGTTACGACCAGAGCTTCGGATCCGTCTTTACCGTTTGGCACGGGGCGGATGCAGTTGGCGACATTTCATTGTGCGTGCCCGGACTGCATAACGTCTACAACGCGCTCGCAGCGATCGCGGTTGGTTTTGAGTTGGATGTTCCGTTTACGCAAATCGCGGAGGCTTTGGCCAGTTTCGCTGGGGCCGGCAGACGGTTTCAGTTCAAGGGAGAATCCGGTGGTGTAATGGTGGTTGACGATTATGGCCACCATCCGACGGAGGTCAAAGCGACCTTAGCGGCCGCGAAGATTGGTTCCGGCGGAAGGCGCATCGTGGTGTTGTTTCAGCCGCATCGCTACAGCCGCACGCACGATCTGATGGAGGAATTTGCGCGCTCCTTCAACAATGCCGACACGCTTTTTGTGACGGACATCTACGCCGCCAGCGAGGATCCGATTGAAGGAACTACCGCCGAAACGTTGACTGCGGCGATCAAACGCTACGGTCACAAGGATGTTCGTTACGTGGGAGCGTTGGAAAATGCCGCCGCCGCTTTGCGAGACCATGTACAGCCTGGCGATTTAGTTTTGACGTTGGGGGCCGGCACGGTCAGCCGTGTGAGCGATCAATTGCTGGCACTGCTCCGCGAGCGAAGCGAAGCCAAAGGTGTTTAGGTTTACCGGTAACGCAAACTGTGCGTGGTTCCCTGCCGGCAGCCCGGCTGGAGTGCTTGATAGGTTGCGTTTGTGCTGCAAGTTATGACTGAAGCTAACGAACAAGATAACTTCCGAGAACGCGACGTGGCGCTGGAGCAGATCGCAACGCGCCTCGGGGTGCGCGCTGAACGCGGCA
>JBGQJH010000186.1:0-5521 GCA_041498935.1 Pyrinomonadaceae bacterium
CACCGGCAGAAACGGTTCGAGTTCTTTAGTGCAACAGCACGGGCCGCAGCCCGGACCACCACCGCCGTGCGGCGTGGAAAACGTTTTGTGCAGGTTGAGATGTATGACGTCAACCCCCATATCGCCGGGCCGAGCGATGCCCACCAGCGCGTTCATGTTTGCGCCATCCATGTAAACAAGGCCGCCCGCGTCATGCACGATCCGGCAAATCTCCTGGATATTTCTTTCAAAGAGCCCGAGCGTGTTTGGGTTGGTCAGCATGAGGCCGGCAACGTCGCCGATTGCACAAAGCTCGCGCAGATGATCGAGGTCAGTCAAACCCTCTGCGGTCGATCGAATCGTCTTGACGGAAAAGCCGGACAAGTGAGCGGAAGCTGGATTAGTGCCGTGGGCCGAGTCAGGGATCAGCATCGTGCGACGTTTGGCAGACGCTTCTTCGCCGTCGCGCGCATCAATGTAGGCGCGAATGATCATCACGCCGGTCATCTCGCCGTGGGCGCCGGCCGCGGGTTGCAGCGAAATTCCGGGCAGGCCGGTAATCTCTGCCAGATCTTGTTGCAGGTCATAAATGACTTCGAGCGCACCCTGCGCGTCTTCGGGTTCGCTTAATGGGTGAAGTCCCGCGAAGCCCGGAATCCGCGCAACCTTTTCATTCAAACGCGAATTGTATTTCATCGTGCACGAGCCGAGCGGGTACATGCCCTGATCGATGGAGTAGTTCCAGGTGGACATGCGAACGAAGTGGCGAATCACATCGACTTCACTTACTTCCGGTACACCTTCCAGATCGTCGTCTCTCAGTAACTCCTGCGGCACGATTTCGCCGATCGGCTGTTCGTCGACATCGAGCGGCGGCAAACGGTAGCCGATGCGGCCCGGCTGCGAGCGCTCAAAGATCAGAGCCTCGTTCGGGTTGATGTGAGTAGTAACTTTAGTGATGTTAGATTTCATATCAATCGTACACGGTCGTTTAGAGGCGGGAGTTGCCCGCCGTTTCAACGTGGATTACCAATCACTATCTTAGATTTCAATTCGTCTTGAGACGGCGGGCAATGCCCGCCTCTAAACGTTACTACACGGTCTTGAGACGGCGGGCAATGCCCGCCTCTAAACGTTACTGACTTGCGAGTGAAGCCCCTCAACCAGCGCATCAATCTGAGCACGCGAATTCATTTCCGTGACGCAGACAAGAAACTCATTGGGACGATCGGGATAATATCGCGACAACGCGAAGCCGCCGCTGATGTTTCTTTCTGCCGCCAGACGCGAGAGCAATCCAGTCGCGGCTACCCGCGCGCGCACTACAAACTCATTAAAGCGCGGCGCGGTGAAGGGAACTGAAAACCCGTCCAGCTCGCCGATTCGTTTCGCTGCGTATGCGGCTTTTTGCGCACACTGCACAGCAACTTCCTGAAGTCCTCGCCGGCCCATCGTTTCCAGGTAGACCGTCGCCGCCAGAGCAATGAGTCCTTCATTGGTGCAGATGTTTGAAGTGGCTTTCTCGCGACGAATATGTTGCTCGCGCGTAGCGAGCGTCAAGACAAAACCGCGTCGTCCTTGTTTGTCATATGCTTCGCCAACCAACCGCCCGGGAATCTGACGCGCGTACTTCTCACGCGTTGCGAACAGGCCGACATACGGTCCACCAAACGACAGCGGTACGCCAAACGATTGGCCTTCGGCAACTACGATGTCCGCACCACACGCTCCCGGCGACTTCAACAAACCCAGCGAGATAGATTCAGTGATCGCTACGATTAGCAGCGCGCCGACTGCATGCGCCTTTTCTGCCAGGGCGGCCACATCCTCGATACAACCAAAAAAGTTTGGTGACTGAACTACTAGTGCGGCGGTCTTGTCATCAAGTAAGTCTCTTGCGTCAGACGCCCGGCCGGTTTGGGAATCGATCGGCGCATGTAGAAGTTCGATGCCGGCATGTTGGACATAAGTGGTGATCACTTCGAGATACTCAGGGTGTATCGCGCCGCAGGCGACCACTTTCGATCGCTTTGTAACTCGCTCAGCCATCAATACCGCCTCCGCAAGCGCGGTTGATCCGTCATACATGGAAGCGTTGGCCACTTCCATTCCGGTTAACTGGCAAACGAGTGTTTGGAATTCGAAGATTGCCTGGAGCGTGCCCTGGGATATTTCCGGTTGGTAGGGCGTGTAAGCCGTGAAAAACTCGGAGCGCGAAATAATGTGATCAACCACTGTCGGGATGTAGTGCTGGTAGGCGCCGGCGCCGAGGAAACTGGTTCGCTGAGCTCCCGGATTTCGAGTTGCGAGTTGCTCGAAGCCGGCCAGTAGCTCGATCTCTGAAAGAGCTGCCGTGGTGTTTAGATTACGTGATAAGCGTAAATCCTCAGGAATTGAGTCGAATAATTCTGCTGCTGAATTCAGGCCGACCTGGTGAAGCATCTCGGTCCGCTCTTCTGGCGAGTTGGGAATGTAACGCAATTTTACTCCGTCTCAGCTTTCGTGAAATCTTCATATTCCGCGGCCGTCAAAAGGCTGTCAACTTCACCAGGATTCGACATTTGCACGCGGATCATCCAGCCCTCACCATACGGGTCCTGATTAACTTTTTCCGGTGTGTCGGCAAGCGCATCATTGATGCCAACTATCTCGCCAGACACCGGAGAAAAGACTTCGGAAACTGCCTTAACTGACTCGACTGATCCGAAAGATTCGTTAGCGGCAAACTCATCGCCCGGTTTGGGTAGTTCGACGTAAACAACGTCGCCAAGTGAATCCTGTGCGTAGTCAGTGATCCCGATGACGGCAACGTTGCCCTCCACCCGAACCCACTCGTGGTCTTTGCTATAGTGTAATTCGTCAGGAATTTTAGCCATGGTTCCTCCGCGGTTTTCGGTTTTTAGTTTTGAGTTTTCAAACTTGCGTCTTCAGTAGTTCGGTTAACTGAAAACCGAAGACTGAAAACCGCTACTATTTTGCCCGTTTGTAAAAAGGTGTCTTCACAATCCGGGCGCCGACTAACTTGCCGCGAACGTCGATTTGAATTTGCTGAGCCTCGTTGCCGAACTCGGTTGGAACGTATGCCATGCCGATATTCTTTTTCAAGTAGGGAGCGGGACTTCCCGAGGTGACTTTGCCCACCCGCTCACCATCGATCATCACGTCCTGTCCGTCGCGCGCGATTCCTCGTTCGGTTACTTCAAACCCGATCAGCCGTTTGCGCACGCCCGCTTCCTTTTGGTTTGCCAGCGCGTCACGACCAATGAAGTCGCCTTTATTTAGTTGGCAAATCCAGCCGAGGTTCGCTTCCAGCAGCGTCGTAGTTTCGTCGATCTCGTGGCCGTAAAGCGCCATGCCTGCTTCGAGGCGGAGCGTGTTGCGTGCTGCCAGGCCGCAGGGAAGCACGCCTGTATCTGTCCCGAAATTCCCGGCGTCAAGCATCTTCTTCCAAAGCCGTTCCGCTTTATCGGCGGCAGCGTAAACTTCGAATCCATCTTCTCCCGTGTAACCGGTGCGCGAGACAATCGCCGGCACGCCGTCAACCTGGCCCTCGGTGAAGTGGTAATACTTAATCTCCGAAAGCGGTACGTCAGTCAGCCGCGCCAGAATACCAAGCGCGTCGGGGCCCTGGAGCGCCAACTGACAGTATTCCGCACTGACGTTTTTGAGTTCGGCGTCTTCGTTTCTACGATGTGATGCGATCCAGTTCCAGTCTTTTTCGGTAGTGCCTGCGTTCACCACAAGTAACAGGCAATCGCCCGCGAAGCGATAGACCAGAAGGTCGTCAACCACAGTGCCTAAGGTAGTTGTGAGCGCTGAGTATTGCGCCTGCTTGTCGCCAAGTTTTGCAGGGTCATTCGACGTAAGGTAACTGACGAGCGCAATCGCATCCGCACCGCGCACATCTATCTCGCCCATGTGGGAAACATCAAACAGGCCCGCATGCTTGCGCGTACGGAGGTGCTCTTCTATGGTCCCCGCCGGGTATTGCACCGGCATGTCCCAGCCGCCGAAATCAACCATGCGGCCACCCATATTGCGGTGGACGGAATTAAGCGGCGTTCGTTTGAGTTCTGGAGCGACTGCAGTCACGCGTGTCTTTTCAGACTAATTCGATAGACCGATTCTGATCAGAGTCGTTAGTAAAACAGGGTGAATCCGCAAACTAACACGCGCGGTGCAAGGCGTCAAGCGAGTCACTCAGCAAAATCAGGATGGCCTGGTAGGGTTTGAAAAGTGAGAGGGTCCGGATTAGTAAGACGTCAAAAACTTCTATCGCGCACGTCCACCTTCTGCACCGTGAAGACTACTCGCATCGTATCCGGACGACGATCCAATGATGCCGGAACAAAAGCCGCGCTTTGTCGCAGCGCAACTTCAAAGTCGGCGAGCATCTGACGATCGCGTGGCGCTTGCACCACGTCTGCCAGCGATGCCGCGCCATTACTGAACACGTCTGCTACTACGATCATATCGTCGGAATTCTGATTCACGTTGGCGTGCGGATGCGCATAAGAGCCGGTAAGCGCAGCAAGTGCGCCGCCAGGGTTAAGGCTGGGTGATTGCTCCGCAAACGGAGCTCGTCTGGCAGAAAAATCCTCCGAACTTACCGGCTTATTCAGGTCATAACCCGGACTTGCTCGGAACACCAGGACGGTCTCCATTTCTCTTGCAGCTTGTTGCAGGGCCATGAAGTGTGGGCTGAGTGCGACAAACATGGAGACAAAAAGCGCGATCGACGCCAGAGAGCCGACGCCGTATGGCATCAGGCGAGGCTCAAGCCACAAGGCGAGCCGCTCTCGAAACGACCGCTCCGGAGACTGACGGCGGGCGGCGGCTTCAATCATCAGGGCATCAGTAATCGATGACGCTAATTCGGCGGGCGCAACCGGACGAGCAAGCTGCCGCAGGCTGCGGCTAACTGAGCGCATTTCGGCCGCGTGGGCGCGGCAAACGGGACAACGGTCCAGATGTTCGTCAACCGCAACGCGCACAGTCGGCGACAAAACATCATCGATAAACTGTGAAAGCAATTGGGTCGTTTCTTCGCAAGTCATAACAATTCAGATGTCAGATGTCAGATGTCGGAAGTCAGATAGGAGAGCGTCACGCTGACCGCTGATATCTGACTTCTGCCTTTCGAATGGCCGGCCGACCCCGGCTGCTCCGTTTGTTACAAAGAAGCAACTCCGGCTAGTTCCATAACGCAAAAATAACTTCGTTGAATTCAAGCGACCCTTCAACGGGTGTTGCTGGCCACGTTTCAAATTCGCTTTTCATTCTTCGAGGTACTCTCCGTCTGGTCCCGCCGTTTTCTCACTTCGACCCATTTGGCACCGAGTTTTATGTGAGCCGGGGCGGGTCGGCCATCCGCTTTCAGAATTTCGAATTGCGGATTTGCAAACCTGATGGCGGTCTGTTCCAATCCGAAATTCGCATCCAGAAATTTTACAAAGATCCTTCCAACTTTCGTCTCAATTCCTGGCGGCCACGCGCCAGTCGCGACTTTACCGTTCCAACCTTGATTCCCAGGGTTGTGGCA
>JBGQJH010000187.1:0-5515 GCA_041498935.1 Pyrinomonadaceae bacterium
ATTACCCAGTTTGCAGAAGCGGGCAACGCTTCTGAGGCCATTAAGCGCGAACTGGTCGATCAGTTGCTGGCGAAGGGCGCTTTCAAGGAAGCGTTCGCATTGTGGAAGGCGGTTCATGGGGAAGCTGGTAAGGACGAGGTAGGACCTTCGATTTATGATGGCGGTTTTGAGGGCCCGCTGTCTTTTGAGCAGGGTGGCTTTGGTTGGCGGGTACCGCGCGACCTGCAGGCCACCTCAATCTCGCTGGATGCCAGCCAACCTCATAGCGGTTCCAGGGATTTGAGAGTTGAGTTTGGAGGCAATTCGAATCCGGGGTTGCCATTAGTGTCCCAGGTAATACTGGTTGAGCCATCCAGACGTTACAAGATCAACTTCGCTGGTCGCTCGCAGGACGTTGTCTCGGGAGGACTGCCGCTGCTCATCGCCAGCGATGCTGCGGGAGAGCAAAAACGTTTGGGACAATCGTCGCCGCTAGCCAAGGGCAGCAGTGACTGGGAGCTCTTTGGTTTTGAATTTACTACAACGCCTGCAACAAAGGCGGTCGTGTTGAGTCTTCAGCGAGAGAACTGTACCACTTCGCCTTGTCCGATTTTCGGATCGATTTCGTTGGATAGTTTTTCCCTGGAACAGTTGAAATGAGCAAACTACTCCTCAGTTTGATCGCTTTAATCGTAGTAGTTCTCAGCAAATGGTTCGCAAACGCATCACCAGAAAGGCAAACATGAGAGAAACAAGGTTACCCAGGTTGAAGTTTACCTCCACTTGAATGAAGAAGGTGGACCGCCTTGGATGGGCGGTGGGTTTCTCATTGAAGTCTTACGGGGTGCGAATCGGCATTCGCTCCAACGAACCCGCTGCGCTTGATCGAGTTTGCCGGCATCTGCCAAGCGAGTGGGAGAGCGCGTCGTCCGCTGTCGTCGATCGGGTCTACTCCATATTGATCGGCAGCAAGGGACCGCGGGCCAACGTGCGGCGCCTCAATCTCCTCTATGGAGACCATGTGCTACTTGCCCGCTCGCTTGACCTCGACAGTGTGTTTGAAACATTTGAGTCTGATCTCAGGCTCTTCGTAGCGGAGTTAGCGAAGCATCGCGTTTTTGTTCACGCCGGGGTGGTGGGCTGGAAGGGGAAGGCTATTGTGATACCGGGGCGAAGTTACAGCGGCAAATCAACGCTGGTCGCCGAGCTTGTTCGCGCCGGCGCAACCTATTATTCCGATGAGTATGCGGTGTTGGATTCGCGCGGACGAGTGCATCCCTTTTACAAGCCACTCGAACTCCGCGAGGAGGGGCAGTTTGCACAAACAAAGATCACGGCGGCTGAGTTGGGTGGCCACTCTGGAACCAAGCCACTTCCAGTCGGACTGGTTTTGATGACGCGGTTCAAGAACGGCGCGCGCTGGCGGCCGCGGAAGCTTACGGCGGGCAAGGGCGTGTTGGAAATGCTCTTCAACACAGTCTCGGCCCGGCGCAATCCTGAAAGAGCCCTCGCAACTCTGCAGCGGGTGGCAGCGCAGGCGGACGTGCTTAAGGGAGTCAGGGGAGACGCCAGGAAAGTTGCGCCGGCGGTGTTGGAAAGAGTGGAAGGGATGCGCGCGTGAGAATCCTCGCCCGCCGCCGTCGCGATTGTCAGAACCGCGAGCGGCAGCCTTTCCGCGCGGATGTTTTGCATGAAAACTAGAGAAGCTTTGCGCAAAGGTAATTTGGTGGCCGCGGTCCTGTCCGGAGCCTGGCGGAGTAACGTTCCGGCCCTACAGATCTCGGAGGCTAACCTCGACGAAGTGACCCCCTTGCTTTACGACTCGGGCACGGTGGCGCTCGGTTGGCGTCGGATTAGCCGGACCTCGCTCAGCGACTCCGCTTCGGGCGAAGTGCTGCACCAGGCATATCGTTTGCTGTCGCTTCAGTCGGAAATCCACGAACAAAAGATCGAGAAGGTTTTTCGGTTGCTGCGTCAGGCCCAGATCGAAGCAATTCTGGCAAAAGGTTGGGCCGTGGCGGGTATGTATCCTGAGAGAGCGCTCAGGCCTTACGGCGACATCGATATTTGCGTGCGGGCAGAGCATTTCAAATTGGCGGAGAACGTGCTGAGTGCTCCCGAGGCAGCCGATTGCTGGGTCGATCTGCACAAACATTTCTCCGAAATCGATGAAAGAACAATTGATGCACTCTTCGCGCGCTCCAGAACAGCTAGTCTGGGAGAAGAGCAGATTCGGCTACTAAGTCTTGAAGACCAGCTTGCGCTTTCCTGTATTCATCTTTTGAAACACGGAGCCTGGCGTCCGCTGTGGCTCTGCGACGTAGGCGTAGCAATCGAATCTTTGCCGGCAACATTTGATTGGGACCTTTGCCAGGGGACTAATAAAACGCGAGCACATTGGATTAGCTGTGCGATTGGTCTGGCGCAACGTCTGCTTCGCGCCGAGACCAATGGACTACCGGCGCAATTAAAAACGGAGCTGCCGGCGTGGCTGATCGAAAACGTGCTCAAGCAATGGGCGAGCCCTTTCGCAATTGACCAGCCGCCGATGAGTCATCCAATACCGATCGCCGATCTTCTGCGCCACCCGGCCGGATTGCTGGACGGCCTGCGCCAGCGCTGGCCAAATCCGATAATCGCCACAATCAGCGTTAATGGCGAATTCAATAATCTGCCGCGACTGCCATACCAAATGGCTAACTGCTTTTCGCGCATCGGCCGGTTGTTATTAAATTCGCCCAGTGAGTTACCGGAACACTAAACGGTTTATGCGAACAAGATGAGTGCCACGCCTATTGTTCTAAGTTTAGAGACGGCAACGCTGGGCGGCAGTGTCTTCCTGGGACGCGGGCGCGTAGAGTTGGCAGCCCGAATCGGCGATCCACAGGTTTCACAGTCGTCCAGTCTTCTGAGTGACATCAATGACAGTCTCGAGGAAGCCGGTGTTGCGCTCCAGGGCGTGGATCTTTTTGCCTGTGCTTCCGGTCCGGGCAGTTTCACTGGACTGCGAATCGGGATTGCGACCTTGAAAGCTCTGGCCGCCTCACTCAAACGACCTTGCGTAGGCATTCCGACGCTTTCAGCCGTTGCTCACGCGGCCGGGCCTTCCAGCGCAACGGTGGCACTATTGCCGGCTGGCCGCGGTGAAGTTTTTGCGCAAATGTTTTCCGTTTCGGAAGCTGAGGCAGTGACCGAACTCGACGCTGCGGCCCACCTGTCTCCGCAAGAGCTGGTTGAGAGATATGGTGCTCTCGCGAGTCTTAAGTGGGCCGGCAGCGGCGCACACGCGCAGCGTGACTTTCTGGAGCTGCACGCTCGGCAACGAGGAATTGTTTTCGCGGAGTGCTCGCCGGAAACAAATGTTGTTTCCGCCGTATCGGGCGAAAGCGTTTGGCGGCTCGCCGCGAAGGAAACAAATCTCGCGAAGTATGTGGCGGCCCTGGCGCTACAAGTCTTTCAAAGTGGCAAGATACAATCGCCACAATCTCTCAGCGCTATTTATGTAAGGCCTTCAGACGCGGAGCTGAAGCAACAATGTCGTTAATACAGCAAGCAATTAGAGCGGCCGACCAGGGCATCTCGATCACCAGAATGACCGAGCACGATCTGCTCGAGGTTGTGGAGATCGAAGAGAACTCAGGACTGAGTCGCTGGGGCTGGGAGGCATACTACGCTGAGCTTCAAGGTAGCAATCGCCAGCTGATGTTCGTGGCGCGAGTTGCTGCCGCCGAACCCAAACAAGGTTCGCCAAACCTGGCCGGGTATCTTGTGGCGCGCATGGGCGCCGATGAGCTTCACATCAACAACGTTGCGGTGCGAGAGAGCTATCGTCGGCGAGGGATTGGGCGCGCATTATTAGAAAGAATATTGGCCGAGGGGATGCACCGCGGAGTCCGCTACGCCCTTCTGGAGCTACGTGCTGGAAACTCGGCTGCGCTTGGACTCTATGAAAAGTGTGGCTTCCGTATAACCTCCCGGCGCAATAAGTATTACTCGGAACCGCCCGAGGACGCCCTGGTCATGATCATCGAACTCGTGCGAGACGCTGGTGCGGGTGAAGATTAGCGTGCAAGCTTTCAGCTTGCGTTGCTAAACGGCAGCCTCAAGCTACCACCCCACGCTCGCTGCCCGCGCGCGGACCCCGGGGCTGAACTCCTGGCTGCAAGAATGAACACGCTTCCGAGCCGCTTGATCCAGCGCGATAATTGGGCTACCATTTTTTTGTGTCCGAACATTCCCATGAGGTCTTTCCAAGTACCTCCTCTATCCAATCTTGCCCGTCCCATCGTCTGAAAGGAGACATGCACGAAAATGGACATTACAACTGCGGATTTGCTTAAGGAAGAGCTGATGAATCGAGACCCTGAATTCCGGGAATTGGCCCGGGAACACACTCGATACGAAGAACGCTTAAGTGAACTTACAGCCCTGGCTTATCCGAGCGACGAAGAACAACTGGAAGAGGTTACTCTCAAAAAGAAGAAGTTAGCTCTTAAAGATCAGATGTACTCGCTAATTATGCAGCACCAGAAGAATCAAAGCGTGAGCCATTAAATTCCAACGGGAGAAAAGTTTCTCCGGATCGCTTTACCAGGGAGGGGGACGTGCAGGTATCACACGTCCCCTTTCTTACAACTCAAGGTTTTTGGTTGACGACCGGCAACGAAGAGTCGGACTGCAGACGATATCGGACATTAAGGATTGAGAATAGCTCGCGAAGGAATCTCTTACGTGCTGGTGCCGGCAGCCCTGGCGGTTATTGTTTTGGTGCTGGGTTGCTGGCCGGTTGCCTTAGCGTTTGGGATTCTGGCCGCTTTCATGGCCTACTTCTTTCGTGATCCCAGGAGGCAGCCGCCCACCGATGCGAATGTCGTTGTCGCTCCAGCCGATGGCCGCGTCACGCGCGTCAAACCAGTTGAAGCCGGCGACGACATTTCGGCAACCGTCGTGAGTATTTTCTTGTCGCCGCTTGACGTGCACATCAACCGCGCGCCGATTGCCGGTGAGATTACGAATGTGTCTTACACCAGGGGAAAGTTTTTGATGGCGACAGACGAAAGAGCCAGTTTGGTTAACGAGCAAAACGCGCTGACGATCGAGGGCGAGAAAATAACCGTGGTCTGTAAGCAGATCGCCGGCATTCTGGCGCGAAGAATTGTTTGCTGGAAACGCGCGGGTGAGCGAGTGGCGTTGGGCGAGCGCTTCGGATTGATAAAGTTTAGTTCACGAACGGACGTCGTGTTGCCCGCGAGCGTGGAAGTGCTGGTTGCAGAAGGCGCGCGCGTGCAAGGTGGAACTACGATCATCGCGAGGATACGATAACGGTGGTGGCTCGTCAGATGGAGATGGAAACAAAAAATCCCGAACGACGCGGGCTCCGGAAGGGTGTCTACCTGATTCCGTCCGTTTTCACCGCGGCCAATATCGGCATGGGCTTCTATGCCGTGATGGCTGCGGTGCGTGGTTTCCAGTTTGTCGGAAATGGCACCCATACTGATCTTCTGCAAGCCTCTGCCTATCTTGATAATGCCGCCAA
>JBGQJH010000188.1:0-5477 GCA_041498935.1 Pyrinomonadaceae bacterium
ACGCCGGTGATTG
Source organism: Pyrinomonadaceae bacterium (assembly GCA_041498935.1). Lineage (GTDB taxonomy): Bacteria > Acidobacteriota > Blastocatellia > Pyrinomonadales > Pyrinomonadaceae > PSRF01. The sequence continues at coordinate 14 of JBGQJH010000188.1, forward strand.
GGCTCGAGGCACTGGCGTAAAGGCGTTTTGGCATGCGGCCGGCGAGGTAGGCGAGGCGGCCTGCCTCAATCGCCAGCTTCATTGCCGCGGCCATCCTGGCTGAGTCTCTTGCTTCAGCGATTGCAGTATTCATCAGGACTGCGTCAGCGCCCAACTCCATCGCTATCGCCGCGTCGCTCGCTGTGCCAACTCCGGCATCGACGATAATCGTCGCATTGGGGAGTTGCTCGCGCATGATCCGCAGGTTTGCGGGGTTCTGAATGCCCAGCCCGGATCCGATGGGCGCGGCCAGCGGCATAACCGCCGGACACCCGGCATCCAACAACTTCTTCGCCATGATCAGGTCGTCAGTGAAGTAAGGCAGAACAACGAAACCTTCCTTAACCAAAACACGTGCGGCCTCCAAAGTTTGGTCGTTGTCTGGGAAAAGCGTTGTTTGATCGCCAATCACCTCGAGCTTGAGCAGATCAGTTCCGAGAGCCTCGCGCGCCAGACGCGCCGTGCGGATGGCCTCCTCGGCCGTGTAGCAGCCGGCAGTGTTTGGGAGTATTTGCAGTGACGGATCGAGATGATCGAGGAAAGACTCGCTGCTCCGATCAAGCGGCACTCGTCTGACGGCAACTGTCACCATCTCGGCGCCTGACGCGCGATGCGCCGCCTTCATCTCGTCAAAGGTCCGATATTTTCCGGTGCCAATGATGAGCCGCGAGGTAAAAGTGCGACCGCCAATTTCAAACTGATCTGTAGGAGCCACTGCTGGTGTTGACATGACTTGAATTATATTCTACCCACTGCTTAGTGCCTATTGCTCCTGCCTACTGATTTACAACCACCGCCGACAAAATGTACGATTTCCACTCTGTCGTCCTCTTGCAATGTCGTTGATTCCCACTGTGCGCGCCGCACCACTTTGTGATTGATCTCGATCGCGATCTGCTCAGCCTTCAGACTTAAACTCGCGAGAAGTTCCGGGAGCGTTATGTTTTCCTCCACTTCGCGAGGTTCGTCGTTGATCCGAATGCGCAAGAGCTTCGCGGACCTCACTCAGCAGGATGAATCACGCGGCGTACTTCAATCGTTTGTCCCTTCGCGACCGCGCGAATCAGGACCGCGGCGCGACCCGAAGTAAAGTTGGGCATCGTGGTTGAAACGGCGGCAACACCATCGCGTTCAGTCTTGACTGAATATATTTGCGGCCGGAAAGTGGTGCCGAGTACTCTCACTGAAACGTCCACACCCGTTAGCGGTTTCCCCTTCTTTCCAGATCGATCTTCCACCAGAACGCGTATTGTGAAAGACCCTCCCGCTCGAAATTCGTCTTCATCCAGGACCAAGAGGACTACTCCCGTTTCGGACTCCGAAACTTCAGCCTGCGGCCACTGCCGCCGCGGGTCGTAGACTGTGTAGGCGGATTCGTCCGCGCGCGAATGCTGTTCACTCCGAGACTCCTCTGCCTCGTCCACTGCTACACCGCCAGGAGCCGAAGCTTCATCGACAGCGGGAGCTTGAGCGGGAGCTTCCGCTTCGGCTGCCTCGGTGCCGGTGTCGGCAATCTCCTTGATTTCCTGCGCTTGAGTTACAGATTGGCCTTCCGGCGCTGCCTCATCCTCAGACCGCGCGCCCATCCGTTTCAGTTCCTCGAGCCGGCCAGCGTTGATAGCGGCGCAGATCAATCGATGCTGCCGTTTCACCCGCTGCGCCAGCACCTCCTCGCTAAAGCCGGAAGCGATCAGGTCTTCGTATCGGGAACGCTTGCTGGCCAGAACCGCTCCGCCCGCATAAACGAGCGAGAGAATCAAAGGCGAGTCGAGACCCTTGTCTTCCGTTTGCACGTGATAGACGACGCCTTCGTGCTCTATGTCAGTATTGAAGCCAGTTATCACAATCTTGAATATGCGGAAGTCAGATGTTTCCGGAGCCGGCGACCGGGCAACTGTCGGGAAGCTCAATCGAAGTTAACACAGCCATTTTTGCAGGGTCAATTACCAAATTTTTGCGACAGTTAATGGAAGACAAGGTTGCTTGACACCCCAGATCAGTTCGACTACGATCCGGCTTGTACAATGATTCTCAATCTAGATAGTTAACGCTCGGGTGATCTTTAATGACCTCGAGTAATGCGCGTCTACCGTTGCATGAAGGCGGCAGACGCGCGGTGAACTGGTCGATAGCGGTGCGTAGGCAATAGTGCATTTCCAACTTTACGATTATCTGCCTATCCTTCTGATGTTCATAGTTGCAGGAGGCTTCGCCGCAGGCAACATTGTGCTTTCGCAGTTTGTCGGGCAGCGAAAGCGGACGCGCACGAAGATGATGCCGTATGAGTGCGGCAAGGATCCGGTTGGCACAGCGCGCGAACGTTTCTCGGTAAAGTTTTATCTGATTGCAATGATCTTTATCTTGTTTGATATTGAGGTAATTTTTCTGATCCCGTGGGCGGTAGTCTTCAAAACGCTTGCCAGCCCCGCTTATGGTTTGCGAACTCTCGTTTACGTGGAGATGATGGTGTTCGTGGCGTTGCTGCTGGCAGGTTATGTATACGTAATCAAGAAGGGTGCTTTTGATTGGAGCGAGACCGCGCGCCGGGAGGCTGAAGCCGAAGCCCGACTGCTATCAGACATGGAGAAACGTAAACTACAGAGCACGCGAACGGCCGCTTAGGGAATTTGCCCGTTAAGGAATTTGGATGGGACTTGAGAATATTATTGCCGAAGCTTTACCGGAAGTGCTGACCACGAGGCTTGATTCGTTAATCAACTGGGCCCGTAAGTCTTCGCTATGGCCGGCAACTTTCGGCCTTGCCTGCTGCGCGATCGAGATGATGAATGCGACGTCGTCTCGCAACGACCTGGCGCGCTTCGGTTCGGAAGTTTTTCGCGCCAGTCCGCGCCAGGCCGACGTGATGATTGTCTCCGGCCGCGTTTCCAGGAAGATGGCGCCCGTCCTGCGCCGCATCTACGATCAGATGCCCGAGCCAAAGTGGGTTATCTCGATGGGCGCCTGTGCAACTTCCGGCGGCGTCTTTGATAACTACGCGATTGTCCAGGGCGTAGACAAGATTGTTCCGGTAGATGTTTACATTCCCGGATGTCCGCCGCGTCCGGAGATGCTGATTCACGCGGTGATGATGTTGCAGGACAAGATCATGAAGGAATCGGTTCGCGATCGCCGGGACGTGCCTGAAGCAGAAGCGCGCGGCGCGTCTGTTCCCGGGACCCTGCCGATTACAGATGGCTCGACAGTTGGGCAGAACGTTGCTACTGAAGCGCGACCGTACTCCATTGCTTCGCGACACGAGCGTCGGCGCTCTTCATAAGAATTTTGGGCGTAATTGTTTCATGACCACAGGGGCAAACAACGAGAGCATCTTGCCAGAGCCGGCCGCAAATCCAGATCAGAAACCGACGCCGTCCCAATTGGTGACGGCGTTGCAGCGTGAACAGGGCCACTGGGTAACTGACCTTGTCGAAGCGCACGGCGAAGTAACCGCAATCGTGCCTCGCCTGCACATTGTTGACGTATGCACTGCCTTGAAGTCCGGCCCCGATGCGAAGTTTGACTTCCTCGCGGACCTTTGCGGCGCTGACCGTGGAGTTGAAGAAGAACCGCGCTTCGAAGTTAATTACCATCTGTTCTCGACCACGAAGCATCACCGGCTCAGGCTGAAAGTTTTGCTGAGCGAAGCCGACGCTCACGTGCCTACTGTCACCGGCGTTTGGCGCACGGCAAACTGGCATGAACGCGAAACTTTTGATCTATTCGGCATTGTCTTTGACGGGCACCCGGATTTGAGAAGAATACTTTTGCCCGACGACTGGCAGGGCCATGCACTGCGCAAGGATTTTCCGCTGCGTGGGTATGAGCCGTATAGCCTGAAGTAGTCCAATGTCCAAAGTCCAACGTCCAAAGTCTTGTCAGGACGTGCGGAGTGGACTTTGGACATTGGACATTGGACTTTGGACATGAGTACTACCGTAAACATTCCGCCGCAGTTTGAGATAGTGGATCGCCCGCTGGACACGCAGATGACTATCTCGATGGGCCCACAACATCCGTCTACGCACGGCGTGTTGAGGCTCGAGCTGGTGCTCGATGGCGAGATGGTAGTGAAGGCCACGCCGGACATCGGCTATCTCCACACGGGAATGGAAAAGCTCTTTGAGTACAAGAAGTATCAGCAGGGGATCGTCATCACAGATCGGATGGACTACCTCAATCCGCTCGGCAACAACCTGGCTTACGTGATGGCGGTTGAGAAGCTTCTGGACCTGGAAATCCCCGAACGCGCGCAAACGATCAGAGTGTTGATGTGCGAACTGCAACGCATCGCGTCGCATCTCGTCTGGCTGGGCACACACGCGCTCGACATCGGCGCGATGACCGTCTTCTTCTATTGTTTCCGCGAACGCGAAAAAATTCTGAATCTGATCGAGGCAGCGTCAGGCGGACGTTTGACGCCGTCGTATTTCCGCATTGGCGGGTTGATGATGGATTTGCCTGCCGGTTTTGAACGTCGCGTGCAACAGTTTCAGGATGGTTTCCTAAAGTCAGTTGACGAGTTTCATACGCTGCTGACCGGCAACCGGATCTTTCAAAAACGTACGCAGGGAGTCGGGGTAATCACCGCCGAAGACGCTGTAGACTGGGGCCTTTCGGGACCGTGCTTGCGCGGTAGTGGAGTGGATCTCGATATTCGCCGGGCGAATCCCTACACAGGCTATGAGAAATACGACTTTGAAGTTCCGACCGAGCAGGACTGCGATGTCTGGGCGCGCTACCTGGTGCGCATGCGCGAGATGAAGGAGTCGCACAAGATCGTTGCGCAGGGGCTCGCACGCCTGAAGCCCGGGCCGGTCAAAGCGGATGCGCCAAAAGTAGTCTTGCCGGACCGCGAAGCGATGAAGACGCACATGGACGCTTTGATTCATCACTTCCTGATTGTGGCCGAAGGGTTTGATGTGCCGGCGGGCGAGGTTTATCACCCAATCGAAGCATCGAAGGGTGAACTCGGTGTGTATGTGAAATCCAATGGTGGCCCAAAGCCTGCTCGAGTGCATTTCCGTGGGCCTAGTTTTGTAAATCTTTCCGCGCTGCCGCATATGTCCGAAGGCGCAATGGTGGCGGACATTGTGGCGATCATTGGATCGTTGGATATTGTCCTTGGGGAAATCGATCGGTAGTTCCGAGTCTCGAGTTCCGAGTTTCCAGTTTAGCCCAAAGGCGAACTCGAAACTTGAAACTCGGAACTCGAAACTCTTAAGCGAATGAGCACGCAGCCAATACAAATTCAACCAATGTCGCAGCCGGTAGATATAGGCGACGAGGTCGCGTCGTTCTCTGCTGACGTCGAGCGGGAAATTGATAGCCACCTGGCGAAGTATCCCGTTAAGCGCTCCGCTATTCTGCCGCTCATGTTCATTGTGCAGCGCGAGCGCGGCTACCTGGACCCGCCGGGAGTTGCGTA
>JBGQJH010000189.1:0-5470 GCA_041498935.1 Pyrinomonadaceae bacterium
GTTGTTATGTGGGCACAGGCCACCAGCCTCACTCCTTTGAGCGGCTTCTCTTCATTGAAGCGTTCACGAATCAAACGCAGCACGGGCATTTCCCGTTCGGCCCATTCAATTCGCTGCTTGCCTTGTTTGGCAAGGCCGATATCCTTCACGTCAAACTCGAGCGAGCGTGTTGCACTCATTGCGACATTATCCTTTTCTGGCAATTGTAATCTTTGATTTTAGACTAGAACTTTGTTGCAGAACTAAATTCCAGCGGCATTACGAAGCGTTTCGGCCTTGTCAGTCTTTTCCCAGGTGAAACCGTTTTCTTCCCGTCCAAAGTGGCCGTACGCCGCCGTGGCCTTATAAATGGGACGACGAAGATTCAGTTCCGCTATGATTCCGCGAGGCGTCAAATCGAAATGATCACGCACTAGTTTCGACAAATGGCTTTCGCTGAGCCGCGAGCTGCCGTTTGTCTCAATTGCAACTGAAACGGGATCGACAACGCCAATCGCGTAAGCAAGCTGCACCAGGCAACGATCAGCAAGCCCGGCGGCGACAATATTCTTAGCCACGTAGCGGGCCATGTAAGCGGCGGAGCGATCAACCTTCGTGGGATCCTTGCCTGAGAATGCGCCGCCACCGTGAGGAGCATAGCCACCGTAGGTGTCGACGATAATCTTGCGGCCGGTCAAGCCCGCATCTCCCTGTGGGCCACCAGTCACAAACCGGCCGGTGGGGTTGATGTGAAGCTTCGTGTCCTTATCAAGCAGTTCCGAGGAAACCGTCCGGCGGATTACTTTCTCTTCAATCTCAGCGCGCAGTTGTTCATTCGTGACATTGGCATCGTGTTGGGAAGAGATCACGATCGCGGAAGCGCGAAAGGGCCGGCCATCGCGATACTCGATCGTGACCTGCGATTTTCCATCAGGCCTCAAGTAGGGAAGCTCTCCTGTTTTGCGGGCCTCGGATAGGCGCCGCGCCAGCAGGTGGGCCAACTGAATAGGCAGCGGCATCAGTTCCGGAGTTTCAGTGCAGGCAAATCCGAACATCAAACCCTGGTCACCCGCGCCGCCGGTGTCCACGCCCATCGCAATATCCGGCGACTGGCGATCAAGAGCGGAGAGAACACTGCACGTGTCAGCGTCGAAACCGTACTTCGCCCTGGTGTAACCGATATCTCGGATAGTCTCGCGGGCGACCTTGGTGTAGTCGACGCGGGCGCTGGTAGTTATTTCGCCCGCAATCACCACCAATCCCGTGGTGACCAAAGTCTCGCAAGCAACGCGCGCAGTTGGGTCCTCCGTCAAGGCCGCATCCAACACTGCGTCCGAGATTTGATCCGCTATTTTGTCGGGGTGGCCCTCGGTAACGGACTCCGACGTAAACAAATAACCTGATTCAGTACTCAAGTAGACTCCTTATAGTGAACAATCGCTAAAATCTCGAAGTAGAAAAAGACCGCGTAATGTAACAGTCGGCCTTGGGAGTGTCAAGGAGGCCACTGGAAGGTCCTGTATGCATAACGCCGGCTTCAGCGGCCGCGTCACACCCGCGCGCACGCTCCGCTTACTCACCCAGCCTAAGACCCGAATACTTGCCTCGCCGGTCTCTCTTAGTAGTGAATGACGGCCGTGTAAGAGTCGTTAAAATCGGACACCGTTCCGCCGCTCATAGCGGACAGGGAGAGTGTGTGGCTGCCCTCGCTGAGTTGAATCGGAATGTAGGCAGGTACGACTGTTCGGTGCGTAGTGTTTCCGTTTGAGAAGACTTGCGCGGTCCCGACTGGCTTACCGTCGAGCTGAATCACGATTCCAGTCATAACGTTCGAAGCCTGGCTCCATACCGACCCGTTGACTTCCAGATACATCGGGTCGTCGCCGGGGGCGTTGAACGAGGTACTTATGGGCAATGGCCCCGCTTGATCAATGATTACTTGTACTGCCATGGTGGGTCTCCTTCTATTGGTAAAGACTTGAACCGATCTAAAGAATGTTGGATCTCTGGCAAACTATTCCTTCTGCACCAGGCTTGTCAATGGAGATAGGACGGAGACCACTGATAAGGTGAGTCAGTTTGATCCTTACCTTGTCGTTGCGCCACCCGAAACCAAAAAGGTTCATCGGACACTTTCATCGAAACTAACCCACTATCACCGCCAAAGGTCCTGGAGGCGTAATGCCTGCGTCAGCGGCGGACGCACTTACGCTAGTTGTATTTCAGGCGGGATCTCTGGATTCATCAACGAGGAACCGCCGTCGGCGTAAATCAATTGTCCGGTGATCCAGGCCGCTTGCTCTGAACAAAAGAGCGTGGCAGCGTTGCCGATATCTTCCGGCGTTCCCAGTCGCCCCATTGGAGTCCACCCGCGCGCGTGCCAATTCCTGATGAGATCTTGCGCCTCCTGCGGCAGCGTGTTCAGTACGCTGTCCTCGGTCCATCCGGGGCTGATCGCATTCACCGTAATGCCGCGTTTGGCGAGGGTCACCGCGAAGTAACGAACGAGAGACTCCAGCGCTGCCTTAGCTGAACCCATGCCTACCCAGGGTTGCAGCCCGCCGGTACGGCTCCCCTCGGCGTAGGTGATAGCGAGGATTCTCCCTCCATTACCCATGAGGGAAACTGCTTCGCGAACCCCGACGAGGAACGCCTTGGCCTGAGAATCGAATGCCGCATCCCACTGTTCGAGCGTGATATCCATCGGCGGGTAGAAAAACGCGGCTGCCTCCGGCCGTGCGTTGCTGACGAAGATGTCGAGCTTACCGAATTCGCCCTGAACCTTGCGGAACATCTGGGTGATCTGTTCGGGCCGTAACACATCGGCCTGGACCACGAAACCGTCCGACCCGCGTTGGCGTACTTGCGCCAGTGTATCAATGGCCGCAGCCTCGTTTTGGTAGTAATGGACGGCTACCTTGACACCCTGTTCCGCCAGTTTCAGGGCGATTCCTCGGCCAATCCCACGGGAGCTTCCGGTGATCAGCGCATGTTTTCCGTTTAGGGACATATCAACCTCCTTAAGTCAGATGAGAGGCGTCACGTTGGAAGGGCGAAAGCGTTCCGCCGTCCTGGCGCGAGCTCTTTCAGCTTCAACTTCACGATCACGGGGCGGAGCGTTCGTGACGAGAGACTCGAGGAGTTCGCGTGCTGCTTGCGCCACTTGCTCTACGGCACGATTGAAAGCGAGCTCGTTGGCCCTGGAGGGTTTGGTGAAGCCGCTGAGTTTGCGGACGAATTGCAGCGAAGACGCGCGGACTTCTTCGTGCGTCGCCGGCGGTTTGAAGTTGTGCAGAGTCTTGATGTTTCGACACATAGATTTATTCGCGTCCTATCATTGAAATTAAGAGCGCCCCACGCTCAATAGACAAATCTTCCCTGGAAAACACTTGAGACGCAAGCGGCTTGTTCGGCGTTGTCTTGCGTTTATTACTGGACAGACCCGCTCGGGAGTTTTAGATTTCATCCTTCAGGATTGCTTCTCCTTTTGTAAGCCAGGAAATGCCGAAGGCAACGATTGCAATGGACTCCAGCCAAAAGACAGGGTCGAGTTTCTTCACTTCGGTCTTCGCCTCATCCGGGACGAATGCAAGAATTACAATCAGGAGCAAGGCTACGAGCATTGTGTAGCCGCAAGCCTTATAGACAGCGTTTCGTTGCAGTTTCTTACGCGTTGGCGCCCTGGTCTTATCAGTCTTCGTGAATAGGCACAAGGAGAAGTAGGCGAGCGTGAGGAAGAACAACGCGGAAAACAGGAGATGAACGTGACCAATCAACCTTCCTCGCGAGGTGAGGTCAAAATCTGAAATCGCCGGAAAGAGTGTGACCCCAATCGCAAAAACACAGGCGAGGTTGCCGGCCAGACCATCTTTTCGTTCGTAGCCCTTGTACGACAGCATGAATGTACCGATGGCCCACAAAGTGCCGACAAATACGTCACGCATCCCGGTGTGATAGTAGCTGCTAATTGAGCTTTGAATTCCGGGCTTGTCCAGCAACATGTTTCCAAAGGCGAGAACGAAGGGAAGTGCAATTCCCAAGTAGCCTATTGCCTTCCGCAAAACGAGGTAGGAGATCACCAGGGAACTCCCAGGGAGAGGTGTTTCGTTCATGGACTTCCTCCTTTTCGAGCGGTGTTGAGAGTAAGGTGAAATCTAACGCCCGAATTAACCGGGCGCTGATCATTCAGTTCAGAAATGCGCTACTTGCTAGGCCAGAGCATTCCAGATATCTACTGCACATCGCCATTCGCCGTCCGGTTCTCTACGCCAGATCGTGACCGCACGGCCTTCAGTCGTGGCCGGCAAACCGTCCGGCGCATTCATCGTAAGCGCATTCTGGCTGAACATGTACGCGAGGTTTCCATCTGGTGAAAGGGTGACATCAGTCGATGTCCAGCTAATCCGAAAGCCGGGGATTTGCATACTGCCCTGTACGTATTGCCGCAATGCGTCCTTGCCGGCGACAGGCGGGAGACCCGGCGCCAGGACCACGGCATCGTCAGTCCAGTACGACAGAACGCGTTCAAGGTCGCGTCCCTCGGACGCCACCGCGGCCCACTCGGCGTCGCGCTGGAGCAGTCGCGTTCTTTCCAAAGCCAGATCCATGCTGAATCTCCCTTCCAATTTGAGCAGGTGTCGTCAGGTTTCCTGAGAAGGTAATCCATCAGAGCATGATGGTATTCTGGCAGCGCACGCAATTAGGCATAGCCATGACGATGTTTCCTTTTACTGGGCGAGGCTGCCGAACTATATATTATCCCGTTAGAGCTTGATAATAACACCTGGCGAGTATTCTCTACCTCGTGCTTGATAATGTCGCTCGGCAAGATATTTGGGTAGGGGCTACCCTCTTCATCGCGAATTGCGGTACCAACCGTATGGCTGAAACAGTTGTCCGCCTACACGCGTTCTCTTACTCATGGCAGTGGCTGACCCGGCCCGGTCGGCACCAGTCAAAAAAGGAGACTCCTATGTCCGAAGACACTTCACCCGCGGGCGGCATACTCGGTTTCTTTCTCGGGATGATCCTCGCGGGCGGAAGCTATTTTGGCGCGGCGAGGTTGGCCGGAGCCAACTTGAAGACTGCCGCCATTGTCCTCGCAGTCGCCGCTGCCATTGGCGCTGCCTACTCCGCGATGGCGTTTGCCAAAACGATTTACGAGGTTGGACCCTTGAGCATTCTTGGTTTTGTGCTCGACATGAGTTGGTCCCTGCTGAACACGCTGGCCGGTTTCTTAGTTTGGATTCCTGCTTGCAAAATTGTCGGCGCCAACTATGTCTCACCGAATGACAACAGCCGGCGATCGGGGACGTTTGTCTACGATAAGAACCCGCGGGGCGGTGGCTATGACGCAACCACGATCGGGACGACTATCGCCGGCGGCTGGTCCTCCCACGAAGAGACCCACGTCTGGCAAGCGAGGATGTTCGGACCAAGTTATATGCTGGCTTACATCATCGCGTTGATTCTGAATATTCCCTTCAGGTTA
>JBGQJH010000190.1:0-5466 GCA_041498935.1 Pyrinomonadaceae bacterium
ACTATCGCACCCGTGTCTGGATTAACGACCATCACATGGGTCCCACGGGAGATGTAAAGTCGATTGGCCGCGCTATCGAAAGTTAACAAATCCCATCCGCCCTCTCCGCCCAGCACAAACTTTTTCAAGAGATGATATCCGGGCGAAGGTTGAGCATAGCCGCTTGAGCCAACCGCAAGCGCAGCAATCACACAAATAAACAAATACCGTAGACAAGATTTCATGATATCTCCTCAGTAAGTGGGTTTCCAAAACAACTACTTGGCGGACCTTTGCGAATCCTTTGCGCGCTTTGCGGTTGACCATGTTTGCTCTGTAATTTGAAACCTCAAAAACAAAATCCAACCGCAAAGAACGCTAAGACCTCGCAAAGGACCGCAAAGGCATTGGGGATAACTCTTGGCGTCCAACCATCTCTCGCTAGGTTCTCTGCCCGGGACGCTCGCGGCTCAACATTGCATATACAGTCGGCGTTACCACAAGTGAGAGCAAGAGCGCGACCGCCAGTCCGCCTATTACCGCGATCGCGAGCGGCTGCAATAGCTCGGCGCCGGCGCCGAGCGCGAGAGCCAGCGGCAGCATTGCCAGCATGGCCGCCAGCGAGGTCATCAACACGGGACGGAAACGCCGGCGTCCCGACCGCAACAACGCCTCGCGCAAACTGTCTCCTGCGGCCAGATGGTCCTCGACTGCATCCAGCATCAGGATACCGTTTTTCGCAACGATGCCAACCACCATGATCATTCCCATCAGCGACACTACGTTAAGCGTTGTTGCGGTAATGAACAATCCCAAAAGGACACCGCCCAGCGCCAGCAGGGCCCCGGTGACTATTGAGATCGGATGAACAAACGAACGAAACTCGATCAGCAAAGTGATAAAGACAAGCACCACTGCCAGGAAGAGCGCGAGCGCCAACTCTTTAAAGCTCGCCTGTTGCTCCTGGTAAAGACCGCCGTATTCAACGGTCATGCCCGGCGGGAATTTTACCTCCCTAGCCAGCAGACTCTTGATTTCACTGATGCCGCTGCCCAGGTCCTGCCCCTCCAGCCTTCCCGTAACAGCAACTGTCTGGCGGAAGCCATCGCGATGGATCTCGGTTTGGCCCTTGTCGTAATCGATCTGCGCCACTTGATCCAACCGAAAAAGCGCTCCCGAGGATGAACGAACCTGAAGCGCCCGCAGTTTATCGAGGGAACTGCGCGCCTCGGGCGGGAAGATGACGCGCACTGAAATTAGCCGATCCTGCTGGAGGATTGCGGAGCTGGCGTCGCCCGTCATCGCAGTCGTAACCGTGTTTGCCACGTCGCTTGCGGTCACACCGAAGCGCGCGGCGAGCTGCGGATCGATGTTGAAGATAACGGCCGGGCCACTCACGACGACACCGCTCTTCGTGTCGACCACATACTTCAGTTTCTGAATGGTAGCTTCCACCTCCTCCGCTTTCTGATGAAGCGCGTTTACGTCCTCACTAAAGAGCTTGATCTCGATGGGCTCCGGCGAGCTCGTCAGATCGCCAATCATGTCCGGAAGAATGCCGACGAATTCGATCTCCAGTGAAGGTTCCGACTTTTCAATCTCCCGGCGCAGATCGCTGATCACTTCAGCCGTTGGTCGCGCGTGTCCGGGTTTTAGTTTCACCGCCACGTCGCCCTTATTCGGCTCGGTGATGAAGAGACCAAGCTCGAGTCCCGTGCGTCTCGAATAGCTTTCAACTTCGGGCACTTCGCGAATCAACTGTTCCACGTGCTGAAGTATGCGATCTGTTTCCTGAAGCGATGCGCCTGGCGGAGCAAGATAGTCAAGGATGAAAGCGCTTTCGTCGAACTCCGGGATGAACTCCGAACCAAGAAACCGGTAGAGAACCAGGGAAGCCAGCACCACTCCCAGCACCACGGCGATCACCAGCCAACGATTGTCCAGCGCGTGCTGCAACACCCATTCGTAGCGCCGGATGATCGCCCCGAGGAATCGCCCGGTTTCTTCCTCCTCCTCCTTTTCTTGCGCGCGCATTTCCGCCTCGTCTGCCGGCCAGTCTTGTTCTTCCTGATCGTCCGTATTGGTGCGCTTATCATCAACGCGTCTTTTAACTTTCATGAAGCGCTCGGCGAGCACCGGCGTAAAAGAGAGCGCGAGCACGAGCGAAGTCAGCAGCGCCACCGCCATGGTGAGCGCGAGCGAACGAAAGAAGACGCCCGTTACCCCGGTAAGCAGCGTCAGCGGCAGAAAGACCACCACCGGCGTGACCGTCGAGCCGATGATCGGTACCGTAATTTCGGAAACAGCGCGTTGCACTGCCTCGCGCCGCGACTGTCCCCGCGACAGGTGGGTGTAGATGTTCTCGACGACGACAATCGCATTGTCAATCACCAGTCCGATGGCCGCGGCCACGCCCCCCAGCGTCATCAGGTCGAAGCTCAGACCAGCGAGCCACATCGCCACAAACGTGACGAGCACCGTCACGGGAATTACCAGAATCGCGACAAACGTCGTGCCCCAGTTGCGCAAGAAAGCGAAGAGGATCACAAGCGAAAGAAGCAGACCGATTAGTATCGAGTCGCGCACGGAGTTTATCGACTCTCTTACCAGCAACGATTGATCGTAATAGGGCGCGACACGGACGTCTTTGGGCAGTTCATTGCTCATGGCCGCCAGCTCCGCCTTTACCTCATCAACGACGGCGACCGTATTCGCGTCTGGTTGGCGGTTGATGTTTACCAAAACGGCGGGCTTGCCGTCTGCCGTAACGATCGTGTACTGCGGTTCCACGCCGGAACCAATTGTCGCGACATCGGCGAGCATAACGGGCGCATTGTTTACCGTCGCGACCACAATACGACTGAGTTCCTCCGGTTTTTTTGCCTGGCCGCTGATCAGCGCCAGCTCGAGTTGGTGGTTTTCCTCGATCAGTCCGGGCGAGGCAAGAATGTTTGAGTTGCGCACAGCCTCGACGACCTGCTGGACTGAAACGCTGTGGGCAATGAGACGCTCGGGATCCAGCATCACATGAAACTCGCGCACTTTTCCGCCGGCGACGCCAACGTTTGCGATTCCCGGCAAACGAGCCAAACGCGGCCGAATCGTGTAAGTCGCAATGTCGCGCAGGCCGGCAAGGTCGCGCTTGTCCGAAGTAAGGCTATATCCGGTAACGGGAAAGATGGCGAACGTGAGTCGCTCGACATTTCGAATTGTCGCGGTCGCTGGCAAGGTCGCCGCGAGCTGCGACAGCCGCGCCTGCACCAATTGCAACGACTGAAGAATATCGACGCGCCAGTCGAAGAACAGGCTTATCTCTGAAGCGCCGCGCGAGGTTGTCGACTTGATGCGGACGATGCCGGGTATGCCGTTCATCGCTTCCTCGATCGGACGCGTAACGGAGACGAGCGTTTGCGGCGCGGGAACTACGTCGTTCTCAACAATGATGACGATGCGCGGGAAGTTGGTCTGCGGGAAGATCGCGACCGGCAATTGCCACGTGGCATAGAGGCCGGCCGCGCAAAGAAGCGCGATGATTACCAAAACGGCGCGCGATTGATTTGAGACGAGCCTGGCGAGCCTCATAACATCTAATTTGGAGTCGCGTTCCCTTCTTTCTGCTCTTCGCTAATTTCCACTTTCGTGCCGTCCGCTAACGCGTAGTTGCCTTCGGTGACAACTGTCTCGCCTCCCTGCAAGCCGGAAGTGATTTCCATTTTGTCAGCGGTGCGAATGCCGACGGTGACCTTCGTTTCGTGAGCGATGTTTGCAGCGTCAACTACCATCACGGTTCCCTCATCGGCGTTGCTGGCCTCGAGTGTGACAGCCGAAACGGGAACAACAATGGCATCGGGTTTTGTTTGCGCCGAGATCGTAACCTGCGCGGCGCCGTTCGCGCGCAATTGCCCCGCTCCGTTTCCAAGCGTGACCCACACTTCCACCGTCCGATTCAGCGGATCGCTGGCGCGGCTGATCAGCGTCACCTGACCGCTCATCTGGTCGGCGCTTGTGTCCGTCGGCAAAACCTTAGCTGCATCGCCAACCTTGAGCTCAGCCGTAACGGTGTCGGCGAAGGGGGCCTTGACAATCACCTGACTGACATCGGCAATCTCGACCAGCTTGCCTCCGGCCGCGGCAAACTCGCCTTGATACTGAAATTGCTCGGTGACAACGCCGGAAATTGGCGCGCGAATGATGGCGTAACTAAGTTGCGCATCAAGCGTGGCCAGATGCTGCTGCGCTTGCTGCACGCGCGCGGAGGCGAGCGCGCGGTCGTTTGGATTCAGCGACTTCGCGCGGAGCGCTATCGTTTGCTCCGCGAGCAGCAACTCGTTTTCCGCGGTAGTTAGATCAAGCTGTGACGCTTCGAGATCTTTTTTGGAAATACCGCCTCGTTGGTAAAGCGCCAGGCGACGCTCGTAAATAGCGCGCGCGGTAGCGGCCCTGGCGCGCGCGTCTCGCAGACTCTTCTCGTCCTGCGCGTTTGTTTGCGGAATCGTTCCGGTAGTCACACTGCGCTCGTTGGCGCGCTCCTGGTTCAGCGCGGCGACGGCTTCGTTACGCTGGGCCACCAGGTCGCGTGATTCGAGCACCGCGATGACCTCGCCGGCCTTGACCACTTTGTTTGTGAGCAGCGCCATCTGTTTGATAGGCGCGCTGATCTTGGCGCTAACTTCCGCTTTCTCACGCGGAAAAATGGTGCCGACGGCCGACACCTGCGCAGAGATAGTTTGGCGTTCAACTTTTACGGCTCGCACGCTAACCACGACAGCGGCTGGTTTCTCCGTGGCCGCTGAATTTCGCCAGTGCCAAATCAGCAGCAACAAAAGAAGAGCGACAACTGCCACTGAAGCGACGATGATCAAGTTACGCCGGCGGTCATTGGCAAGTCTCTCGCGTCTGACGGCCAGCCACTCTCCGGTTTCTTTGTCTGAATTCATGCGGCCGCTGTCGCTCGCAGAGTTGTTGTCGTTACTTTGATTCATCGTGTTGTTAAAGTTGGATTCATCGTCCCGCCGCTTGCCGCAAATGCCTGACCGCTATTTGATAATCGAACAGCGCCTGGTAGAACGCTTGTCTTTGGGCCACGAGCGTCGTTTGCGCGTCTGTAACTTCAATTATTTGCGCCTCACCGGAACGGTACCTCGCGATTGACGCGTTGAGATTGCTTTCCGCCTGGCCGATACCGGTGGCCGCCAGCCGGATTCGCGCCGCCGCCGAAACAACCTGGGCGCGCGCTGAATAAAACTGTTCGGCAAAACCGCGCAACGCTTGCGCTCGCTCGGACTCGGCAATCTGCGCCCGCAAACGCGCCTGTCGCTCACGACTCCTGCTGGCTCCCCAATCGAAAATGGGAATCGAGAGCTGGAAGCCGGCGGAGACGCCCGGGTGTTCTTTAAACCTCGCTGGCTTTAGCGAATCCGTGTCGAAGCCGCCGTTGATCGAATAGGAGAGTTGCGGGAGCCGATCTGCCCGCGCGATCTTCACTTC
>JBGQJH010000191.1:0-5461 GCA_041498935.1 Pyrinomonadaceae bacterium
AACTATCGGATTATCCTCGAGGGTACAGACCCAGCGCGACTTGCGGAGATAGAAGAAGCGGTAAAGAAGAAGATCGATCTTTCCGATTTTACGGCTTCAACCAGCGGCAACACGATTGTCTGGACGTTGCCGCCCTCCTCGCAAGCCAGGCTCGCGGAGCAGGCCACCGATCAAGCGCAGCGAATCATTGAAAGCCGCCTGGACGCAGTCGGAGTTGCAGAGCCGCTGGTACAGCGACATGGCTCGCAGACTTCCCACCAGATTTTGGTTCAGATGCCGGGCATCCACGACCCCGAGCGTGTGAAGCAACTGCTGAAGGCGGAATCGAAGCTCGAGTTGGTTCACGTCGTTAGCCCTCCCAGCCCTTCACCTTTCCAAACTTATAACTCCGAAGAGGAGGCAAAGGCCTCGCTCGGCGGTACAGTGCCAACAAATCGTCGCGTGCTGCCATATGCGGAACGAAATGAGCCGACGGCGGCCGGCGCCCAACCTGCCACGGACCAGGCGCAGAAACAGAAAAAATGGGTTGTGGTTGAGTCGCCGGCAGTAGTTGATGGCAGCGAGCTTCGCAACGCCTCGGCTACTCAGTCGCGAGCCGGCGCGGACGACTATCAGATTGCGTTTGCCCTCAAGCCAACCGGCGCCGAGAAATTCGGAGCCTGGACGGGCGCCAATATCAATGAGTATATGGGCGTCGTCCTGAACGATGAAGTTAAGTCGATCGCTTACATTAAGTCGCAGATTAGCGATCAGGGGGAAATCACCGGCAAATTCACTAAAGAGTCAGCCGACGACCTGGCTCTGACTTTGAGATCGGGCGCGTTGCCCGCGCCAATTGAATACATGGAAGAGCGAACCGTGGGACCGAGCCTGGGCGCCGATTCAATTCGATCTGGCGTGCGAGCCTCCGGGGTTGGTTTGATACTGGTCGTAGTTTTCATGCTTGTTTATTACCGCGGCGCCGGCGTCAATGCTGTCGTGGCGTTGATCCTCAACATGATTTTGATGCTGGCCGCTTTGATCCTTTTCCAGGCGACCCTGACCCTTCCGGGAATCGCCGGCATCATTCTGACAATTGGTATGGCCGTCGACTCAAATGTGCTGATCTTTGAACGTATCCGCGAAGAATTGAGATCCGGCAAGACTATCCCCTCGGCCGTTGAGCAGGGATTTGCGCGTGCGTTTGTTACTATTATCGACACGCACGTCACGACCATTATTTCGTCGTTGTTTCTGTTTGTTTTCGGCACCGGCCCGCTGCGCGGTTTCGCGGTCACACTCGTTCTGGGCCTGTTGATAAATCTTTTCTCCGCTGTCTACGTCTCGCGCACGATTTTTATGTGGGAGTTGAGTCGCAAACGGAAGTTGGAATCGTTGAGTATTTAGAGCGCGGGGGCAGAGAGCTTTGTTAGCTCAAAAGCTTCAACGCGCTGACTGGTTAATATGATTCAAGTTTTTAAAAACGTTAAGATCGATTGGCTGGCTAATCGCCGCATATTTATAGCGGTTTCCATCCTGCTAATGCTCGCGGGCCTAAGCTCCGCGGTTTTCCGTCAATGGAAACATCCGAATGGCACCGAAGCATTTAACCTGGGTGTCGATTTCAAAGGTGGAACGGTTGTCACGGTGAGGTTCAAACAGCGGCCGTCAGCCGAAATCGTCCGCGACGCACTCTTAACGGCCGGACTGAAAGACGCCATTATTCAGCCGGTCACGGATAAGCCCGACATCGTGTTGATCAAGATTCCGCTCGAGGGCTCGGGCGAATCGCAGGCGCAAGTTGAGGTTGGACGGTCCAGGGTCCGCGAAGCGCTGAGCTCTTTTGGTTCGGAGCCCGCTCAGGGGGAGCTGGGCTCCGATCCCAACGCGGCTTTCAAGATTGAAGGTACGGATGCGGTGGGCGCTGTGGCGGGGGCCCAACTACGTAATAAGGCGATTGCCGTAACCCTGGCGGCATTGGTGGGCATCCTTATGTATATCGCCTTCCGTTTTGAGTGGACTTACGGCGCCGCGGCAGTGATCGCTGTGTTTCACGACGTGTTGGTTACGCTCGGCTTCTTTTCGATTTTTCAGTGGGAAGTGAGTTTGACAGTTATTGCCGCGCTGCTGACTCTGGTCGGATTTTCCGTCAACGACACGATCGTGGTTTTCGACCGTATACGTGAAAACCGCCGTCTGCATCGTCGTGAATCGTTATACAAAATTACGAACGACTCCATCAACCAAACGCTCTCGCGAACCGTTATTACTTCCGGGCTGGTGTTTCTATCCGTTCTCTCGATGGTGCTCTTTGGCGGAGAGGTGTTGCGGGGCTTTTCCCTGGCACTGCTGATAGGCATCACTTTCGGAACGTATTCATCGGTTGCGATTGCCAGTCCGATCATGGTCTGGTGGGAACAGCGTCTGGACATCGCGAACAGGGCTTCAGCCACCGCGGCAAACCGTCCGGAGCCAAAGTCTCCGCGTGTGACCGGACCAAAGCGCGAACCTTTAACAAGCGGTGCCGCCAAACGCTCTCGCGGCGCGGGACGCGCTTAGAAATTTGTGCTGCCAGACAATCGCCGAATACAGCGTTTTCGCGCTAACTTAACTTAAATTTGCGCTTGACTTTGCCGCGCGATGCGGCATAGACTGCTGCCGTTGCTGGCCAATTAAATACTCAAGAGTCGACCCACGTTGGTTGAAACGAAGGTTGGGTGTGCGGCAGTCTGTTGAGGAGGCCGGCGAGTTTTTTCTCGCATAGCGCTTTTCAGTTTGACTCGAAATGCTCAAGATCATTGAGCTGCGGTTTCCCCCTTCATTTGTAGGAACTCAGGCGGGACGGAAGATCGACGTTTGAGAAAGCAATTAATCAGTATCGAGTCTATTTTGCACCCCTGATCCATTTGGCACCGGAATAGGGAGGATAAAAATGTTCGAAAACCTTGTAGAGTCGGGTTCGCACAAAGACGACCTTGGGCGAAAAGGCTCATTTCTCTTAGGCACCGTGGCTATCTACGGCGTCATCGGCATCACGTTGCTGGTGGTCAGCATTATGTACGCGCCGGCGTTTCTGGAAAGTCAGGATCTGGACTTTATCACCCTGGTCGCGCCGGTACCGGTTCCGCCACAGGCTCAGCCCGAGAAGCAGCAGGAAGCGAAGCCACAAGAGAAGAACGTTGACGTCCGGAAAGAACTGATTGCGGACGTTTCGGAGTCTCGCGTTGCACCCAAAGAGGTATCCGCCAAGGCCAGCGACATTCCGCCGGTGAGGCGCGGCGTCTTGACCGTCATCGGAACCGAGTCGTCGAATGCTGCTGCTCCAGTTGCGGCTGGACCAGGCAGCGGAACCGGACTCGCCACAGGACCGACGAAGGTGAACATTGGCGAGGAACCGCCGCCACCACCGCCGCCAAAACCTACTCCCCCCAGGGCACCGATCTCCGGCGGCGTGCTTAACGGAAAAGCCATCAGCCTGCCAAAGCCTGCGTATCCGCCGATAGCGAAGCAAGCCCACGCTTCGGGGACTGTAGTCGTTCAAGTAACAATCGACGAAAACGGCAGCGTGATCTCTGCTCATGCAGTGTCTGGCCATCCATTACTACAAGCAGTGGCGGTGGCGGCCGCGCGCGGGGCGAGGTTTTCAC
Source organism: Pyrinomonadaceae bacterium (assembly GCA_041498935.1). Lineage (GTDB taxonomy): Bacteria > Acidobacteriota > Blastocatellia > Pyrinomonadales > Pyrinomonadaceae > PSRF01. Next base: position 3,627 of record JBGQJH010000191.1, read on the forward strand.
CTACCAAGCTATCGGGACAGCCCGTTAAGGTGACCGGGGTCATCACGTACAATTTCGTGGCTCAATAAACTGTGGAGGTTCAGCGCCGTAAGAGCCTCTGCGGGCTCATTCTGCGGGTTCCCTGCGAGCTATCAATGTAAGAAAAACCTTTTGGAGGGTTTACCGTGACTATTCTAACCAGTCTTCTAGGAACGAAAGCATTAGGCTTAATGGTCTACATGTGGCAGGCGGCAGAAGCCAGCGCCACCCCAACTCCTGGAGTTAATCACTTTTCTCCAATGGCCATGGTTAAGAGCATGGGCGCCGTCGCCATTGGTGTCGTGATCGTTCTACTGATCATGTCGGTTTATTCGATTGCCATCATGGTGGAACGATACTTGACCTATACCGCGGCCAAGAAACAGTCGCGCGAGTTTGCACCGCGTGTCGCCCAGGCCCTGAAAAATGATCGCATCGAGGAAGCGATTAACATCAGCGATAAGCACCGCAAGTCGCATCTCGCGATGGTCGTGAGCAGCGGTTTGCAGGAGTTTCGGGCTCACGAAGGATCGTCAGACATTTCGGGCGACGAAATCGAAGCTTCGAAGCGCGCTCTTCAGCGAGCTATCGCGATTAAGACGGCCGAATTCAAGCGTGGCTTATCAGGCCTTGCGACCATTGGATCGACCGCTCCCTTCGTGGGGCTGTTCGGTACTGTGTTCGGAATTATTAATGCGTTCAGTGCAATGGGCGACGCCGGGCAGGCGGGTATTGGCGCGGTGGCCAGCGGTATTTCTGAAGCGCTCTTTACCACTGCTCTGGGGTTGCTCGTGGCGGTGCCGGCCGTATGGCTGTTCAACTACTTCACTGGCAAGGTCGATGGGTTCATCGTCGAGATGGATAACTCAGCCTCCGAACTGGTTGATTACTTTATCAAGAACCGCACGAAGCAGTTGAAACCGTAACCTGAGGATCAAGGGGAAGATCGGTGGGGCTTTGCCGTCCCACCGCGGGTTTTTGAGAGCGGCCTAACGGCGGCTCGTGAAAAGGAGATTTGGTCATGGGAATGGCAGCAGGTGGAAGCAGTGGCCTCCAATCGGAGATTAATGTCACTCCGATGGTCGATATCATGTTGGTGCTCTTGATTATCTTCATGGTCGTTACACCCATGTTGCAGCACGGTGTTACCGTCAATCTGCCGAAAGATCTCAACAACCCCGAGGAAGATCAGAGAATCATCAAGGACAATTCGATTGTCATCGCCATCCCCAATGATGGCGAGTACTACCTTGGTAAGGATAGGATTACCAAGGAACAGCTCAAAGACAAAGTCGAGAAGATGTTGGCCCTCATCAAGAAAGAAGAGGACAAAGTCGTTTACATCAAGAGTGGTGTTGGCGTCAGTTACGGAGATGTAGTCAACATTATCAATGAGGTCAGGGCCCTGGGTGTGGACAAGATCGGATTGGTCGCCGACAAGAAAAAGGGTGGGGGGCCGGCGGTGCCTGCTAAGCCTGCCTAACCCGAATTTGATGAGCGTCCGGAGTTTCTTTTAAAGGAGTAAAGACATGGCAGGTGGTACTAAGGCGAGAGCGGTTCCCTATATTAACGTTACCCCTCTCATAGACGTGCTTTTGGTGATGCTGATTATCTTTATGGTGATCACGCCTCTGAAACCCAGCCGCTTCCAGGCAGATATTCCTACCCAGAGAGATCCGAACGAAGACTTGAGCCAATTGAAACCCAATCCACTGACGCTGGTGGTTTCAATTTCTAATGATCTTCAATTAAAGCTCAACCAGGACAGTATCGGTTCGGTTAACGACACAGCTCCTTTGAGCCAAAGGCTCCTTCAG
>JBGQJH010000192.1:0-5457 GCA_041498935.1 Pyrinomonadaceae bacterium
GGTGGATTCCGTTGTTGTTCATACTTGGGATCTGGCGACATTTTCACAAGCATTTTCCGCTCGTCTACGATCCGCTGTACTGGGGAATGGTCTTTCCCCTGGGCATGTACACGGTTTGCACCCTGCAATTGTCAAAAGCGCTTGATTTGGATTTCCTGTTATTCATCCCTCGCTCATTCGTCTTTGTCGCTCTCGCCGCCTGGCTTATTACTTTCATTGGGTTGATTCATAGCATGCTAAGACCTCGAGCGTGAGATACGCGAACACAGGTAAAGTGTAACGCGCCTTTAAGTCGACCGGGCGGTATCTTCCAGCTCTGCGGCGCGCGGAAACAAAATGTTGTTTTCCAGATGGATATGCTGGTGCAGGTCAGCTTCCAACGCTGTCAGCGCGCTGTACAAGGTATAGTTTCACTGCCAGGACGGTTTGACTTAAGGATTGCGCCGCGAAACAATCAAGGGTATCCGGACAATGCGTAAGGAAACAATTAGGGCAGGGGCTTGGGGAACACTGTTCACTCTGATCGTGGCCGGCCTGATCGTCCTGGGCTCACGAAACCTCGCCCACTTCGACGCTGCGCTCGTGGGCTACACGTTTGCCGTACTCTTTGCCACCTTCGGCATTAGTTATCGATATTCAATGTGGCTGCAGCGGCCCCCGACTGCCCTTTATTGGAAGCGAGGTTGGCAGGTGTTCTTACGGCCGCGACACCTGGCCCGGAATATCAAGGAATGGTTTGTACGAGTGCCGGGCGAGTTCGGTCTGAATCTCTTCATCCTTCAGCGCGGCAAGCTTCGCTGGGGTGCGCACATGCTGATCATGTGGGGCTGCATCATTGCCATCGCCATCACCTTTCCGCTCGTGTTTGGCTGGATTCATTTTGAAACTCTGCCAAACAATTTCGACTGGTATCGCGCTTACGTCTTTGGCTTTCCCACTTTTGCGTTTCCGATTCATTCGATCTTTGGTTTTCTGGTCTTTCATGGATTGGTTTGGGCGTCGATTATGGTTACGGCCGGAGTGATGTTGGCAATGCGACGCCGGATGAGAGACCACGGCGCGGCGGCATTGCAGCAGTTTGGCGAAGACTTCCTGCCGCTGATTCTTCTATTTGCGATCAGCGTCACTGGATTAATGTTGACTGCAAGTTACACGTGGATGAAAGGCTACGCCTACGACTTTCTTGCGATTATCCACGCGATCACGGTGATCTTCACGCTCTTATGGCTGCCGTTCGGAAAGTTTTTCCACATCTTTCAGCGCCCCGCCCAATTGGGAGTCAGTTTTTACAAAGACCTGGGGACGCGCGAAGAACCCGCAAACTGCCGGCGCTGCGGCGCGCCGTTTACTTCGCGCATGCACGTGGAAGATTTGATCAAGGTGGAAAGACAACTCGGCTACCGCTACGAGATGAAGGATAACCCCGTCGAGCATTACCAGTGGATTTGTCCGCCTTGCCGGCGATCGATGCTTGCGCTCGCGCAAGGGCAACTCTGGAGGACTGAGTCGATCACGTCTCTCGACATCGGAGGCATGATGCCGACGCCGGTGCTCGGCAATCCGGGTCCCAATCAGGGGCCACTGGGCGAAGAGGATAGGACGAACTTTCATCCGTAAAGGTCGACAAGAACCAAATGGCATTAGCGACGGAAAACACCTTGGAATTCATTGAACACTTCGGCCCGCATCCGGCTTACGCGAGCGGAGTGCGACTGGAAACCGGGGTCGAACCTGACAAGCTGGTGAAGACCCATTGTTGCTTCTGTGGCCAGCAGTGTGGCATTCAACTCAAGGTCAAAGACAACGAGGTGATTGGGTTCGAGCCGTGGGAAGAGTTTCCTTTCAATCGGGGCATGCTTTGTCCCAAGGGCGTGAAGCGCTACCTGCAAGGTTCTCATCCTGATCGTCTGCTTCATGCATATCAACGCTATCCCGCGAGTGCAGGCGGATTTCGCGAGCTGGCTTACGACCAGGCGATCGCACTCGTAGCCTCCGAGATTCAGCGAATCCAATCCACGCACGGCAACGATGCGTTCGGCGTTCTAACCGGCGCGAGCTTGACTACGGAAAAGGCCTACCTGATGGGCAAGTTTGCGCGCATGTGCCTGAAGACGGCGAACATCGATTACAACGGACGGCTTTGCATGGTCAGCGCGGGCGCGGCCAACAAAAAGGCCTTCGGCGTCGATCGCGCCGCGAACCCCTGGTCAGACATACTCAAGAGCGAAGTCGTTTGGATCAGCGGAGCAAACATTGCTGAATGCGCGCCGATTACCACGAACTACGTGTGGCAAGCGCGAGAGTATGGCGCGAAGGTCATTGTTGTTGACCCGCGCATCACTCCGATTGCCCGCACCTGTGATCTATTTCTGCCGGTGAAGCCCGGGCGCGACATTGCACTCTTCAACGGCATCCTGCACTTGATGATCGAAAACGACTGGCTGGACAGCGATTTCATTACTAGACACACTGTGGGTTTCGCAGCAGTTGCCGAGCACGTGCACGAATGGAATCCGAAGAAGACTGCCGAAGTTACCGGGATTTCCGAGCGAGCAATTCGCCAGGCGGCTGAATGGTGGGGTCAGGCAAAATCAAGTTTTCTGCTACACGCGCGCGGCATCGAGCACCACACGCACGGAGTTCAGAATTGCCTTGGCGCTATCAATATGGTGCTCGCCTCAGGCCGGATTGGTCGCGAAAGTTGTGGCTACGCGACAATCACCGGCCAGGCTAACGGACAAGGCGGCCGCGAGCACGGACAAAAATGTGATCAGCTTCCCGGGATGCGCGACATCAGCAATCCTGAACACCGCGCTTACGTCGCTGGAGTTTGGGGAATCCGTCCTGAAGAGCTGCCGCAAGCTGGTGTCGATGCCTACGAGATGTTTCGCCTGATCGATCGCGGCGAGATCCGCGGCCTGTTGAGTATCTGTTTCAATCCAAAGGTGTCGCTCCCCGACAATAGTTTCATTGCACGATGCCTGGAAAAACTCGACTTCTATGTGGCCATCGATTTCTTTCTCAATGAGACGGCGGAGCATGCTGACATTGTGTTGCCGGGTTCACTGCAGGAAGAGGACGAAGGCGTGGTCACGCAAATAGAGGGGAGGGTCATCAAGATCAACAAGGCGGTTGAGCCGCCGGGTGATGCAACACAGGACTGGCGCATCATCCAGGACATTGCCGGGGCTTTGGGACGTGAGCGAGGTTTTACTTTCAATGCGCCTCGCGAAATATTCGATGAGCTGCGTCTTGCTTCAAAGGGCGGCATCGCTGACTACTCAGGAATCACGTACGAGAAGATCGAAAAACAATATGGTGTCTTCTGGCCCTGTCCCAGCGAAGATCATCCAGGCACTCCGCGATTGTTCGAAGAAGGCTGCTGGAATCCCATTGCCAAAGGCAGCGGCCCATTTTACTTTCCCGATGGAAAGGCGCGCTTCAACGTTGCTCCCTACACTCCCCCTGCGGAGGATACAGATGAGGAGTATCCATTAATGCTGACCACCGGTCGCGTAGTCAGCCAATTCCTTTCGGGCACACAGACCCGACGAATCGGCCCGCTTGTGGATCAGTATCCTGAACCACTGATCGAAATTCATCCGCAGCTCGCACAGAAGCTAGGTATTGCAAATGGCGACTTGACGACAGTCGAATCGCGACGGGGCGATATTACTTTGCCGGCGATGGTCGTAACAACAATTCGACCCGACACGGTTTTCGTTCCCTATCATTGGCCCGGACGAAAAAGCATTAACCAGTTGACTATCTCAGCGCAGGATCCGATCTCCAAGATTCCCGAATACAAGGTGTGCGCGGTGCGCGTGAGGAAGGCGAGCGGTAATGGTTCCTGAACAAAACGAATTCTTCATGGATCCCAATCGCTGCATTGGCTGCCAAGCATGTGTGCAGGCGTGCAGTGAATGTGAAACGCACAAGGGCTATTCGATGATTCATCTCGACTACGTCGACCGGGCGCATTCGGTCCAGACCGCCCCGGTGGTCTGTTTGCATTGCGATTCGCCAACTTGCGCCGAGGTGTGTCCGGCAGATGCGATTAAGAAAACTGCCGATGGTGTAGTGCAGACTGCTCTCAAGCCGCGTTGTATTGCCTGCAACAACTGCGTGCTCGCCTGCCCGTTTGGCGTACCGAAGATGAAGACGGAATTCAAGCTGATGATGAAGTGTGACATGTGCTACGACCGGACCTCTGAAGGTCTCAAGCCCATGTGCGCTACCGTATGTCCGAGTCAGGCACTTTTCTTTGGCACGCGCGAAGAGATCGAATTGCTTCGGCCCCGCTCAGTGGCGACGAATCAATTCCGATTTGGCGAGCAAACCATTACCACGAAAGTAAACATGATGTTACCGAAATCTGGTAAGGCCGAGTACGTGGATGTAACGGCAGCGATGAGCGAACGTGGTAGCGGCAAAACCATTTCCCTGAACATTCTGGATGGAATGTACGACGAGAGGCAAAGTTAATGATTAGGCGCGAGCGGGAAGAATTGACGATTCCGCCGGACGGTAGATCGCTTGAGGAACAACCGAAGTGGCGCCAGGACTTTCCTATTGACTGGCCGCAAGCTCATTACCTTTCTCGTCGCGACTTCACCAAATTCATGGTCTTGATAAGCCTGGCATTTACTGCCGGCCAGTTTTGGATCATAGTGCGCAATTTCCTGCGCAAACGACGTGGCGAGGCGCCTATCCTGCAGATCGCAACTACCGATCAGCTCCCCATCGGCGGATCCCTCGCGTTCATCTATCCCGAGGCTCACGATACCTGCGTTCTCGTGCGCACAGATGAAAAAACGTTTGTAGCTTACAGCCAGAAGTGTACACACCTATCCTGCGCGGTTGTCCCTCAACCGGACAAGAATCGATTTTATTGCCCTTGCCATGAAGGTTCGTTCGATCTTGCCACGGGAGCGCCGATTGCTGGGCCGCCGCAGAGGCCCTTGCCTCGAATCAATTTAGAAGTACGCAGCGGTGTCGTCTACGCAACCGGCGAGGAGGTAAAGACGATATGAGGAGACGCTTCTCACGATCGCAGCGCCTGACAATCGTCTACGGCATTCTCTGTATCGTGCTGATTATCGTGATGCTCCAATTGTGGCTGTTGATGGCTACGATGAATGCTTATCTCGGCGGTGATGAATCAGTCGTCTGGCCTGCGGGGTTGGTGAGTTTAGTTTGCTTTGGTCTAAACGGCGGACTGCTCTGGTATGTCTACCGCATGGAGCTAAGGCGGTAGGCAAACATTGCTATGGCAGCAGATAAAATCGCCGCGCTGCGACGCACTATGCTCTTTGGCAGCTTAGCGGACAAAGACCTAAGAGGCCATGGAAGGCTCGAACCCCCAACCCGGTGATTAAGAGTGCGTTCACGAACACTTTAACAGGTGACGACTAGTGGTTTTCGCGTTGTTTTAGAGTCAGGAGGAGCTTTGCTTGA
>JBGQJH010000193.1:0-5441 GCA_041498935.1 Pyrinomonadaceae bacterium
CGAGTTTTCGGCGGGGACTTCGGAGGGGAGCAATGGGCGCGGGTTCGATTGAAGAGCGTGTGCAGGCAATCGCTGAACGCGTAGCAATCGATCACGGACTGGAACTGGTACACGCCGAAGTCGCCGGGCCTGATAACAAGCCTATCGTCCGGATCTTTATTGACAAGCCAAACGGTGTAATGCACCAGGATTGCGCAGCTGTGAGCCTGCACGTTGGCACGATTCTCGACGTCGAAGATTTTATTCATTCTTCCTACACGCTGGAAGTATCTTCGCCTGGTCTTGAGAGAGGCCTTTATAAGCGCGCGGATTACGAGCGTTTCGCCGGCAGGCTAGCTAAGGTCCGAACCCGTCGGCCGATCAACGGCCAGCGCAATTTCCGCGGCCGGCTCCTGGGAATAGACGGCGAGGAAGTGCTTTTTGAAGACCGTACCAGCGGGCGCGTGAGAGTTGCTCTCGACTCGATCGCGAAGGCAAATTTGGAGTTAGATGTCGAGCAGGAATTCCGGCGAGCGCAGGAGAACGCAAAGCGGAGCGCAAAGTAACCCAAACTGTTAGTTTGCGGCCGGAAGCTAACAACACAGGCGACGCAAGACGGACAGTTTGCGTTGACATCAGGAAGCGGAATCGCGGGCTGAAGACCGGCGCTACTTACAACTGAATAACAACTGAATAGGCTCAACGACGCGCTGCCAGCTAGAGCGTCGAGCCAAGCGGAGAAATAAGAGTTCCATGAGTTCATCAATCGCACAAAACATCGAAGCGCTCTGCCAGGAGCAGGGTATCGAGCGAGAGCTCGTAATCGACGCCATGAAGGAAGCTGTTCGCGCGGCCGCCAAGAAACAGTTTCGCTCCGGTGAGGACATCCAGGTCGATTGGAATCCTGACACAGGCATTGAGCTTTCGGCCACGAAAGTCGTGGTCGATGAAGTTGCTAACGCGGCGACAGAGTTATCGATAGAAGAGGCCCGCGAGCTGGCAGGTGAAGAGGTTGAATTGGGCGATGCCCTCTTGTTGCCCTTGCCGATGGAGGAACTGGGTCGTATTGCCGCGCAAACCGCCAAGCAGATCCTGTTTCAAAAAGTTCGTGACGCGGTTCGCAGTAATGTTTACGAACAATACATCGACAAGATTGGCGACCTGGTTAATGGTTATGTAAAACGATTTGAGCGCGGCAACATCATCGTCGATCTGGGGAACCTCGAAGCCATCCTGCCCCGTTCGCAGCAATCGCGCGGCGAGCAGTGGAACCAGGGCGAAAGAATTCGCGTCGTCATTAACAACGTCTCGAAAGAATCCAAAGGACCGCAGGTTGAAGTATCACGAACCTCTCCGGAGTTGCTGCTGCGTTTGTTTGAGATGGAGGTGCCGGAAATTTACGACGGCACGGTAGTCATTAAGTCGGCCGTGCGCGAGCCCGGGGAACGCGCGAAGATTGCGGTCACCTCAAACGAGCGCGATGTTGATCCCGTGGGTGCCTGCGTCGGCATGAAGGGTTCGCGCGTGCAGGCGATCATTCGCGAGCTGCGCGGCGAGAAGATCGACATCATTGAATGGTCTGACGAGCCCTCGGTGTTTGCAGCTAACGCGCTTTCACCAGCCAAAGTTAACAAGGTGCGCATCACTGACATCGACAATCGGCAGATGGAAGTGATCGTCAACGAGGATCAGCTTTCGCTCGCCATCGGTAAGCGAGGCCAGAATGTGCGGCTCGCCACCAAGCTGGTTGGTTGGAACATCGACATTCGCAGCGAAGAAGAGATCAAGCGCGAGGTAACGGAGCAGATGGGCGCGCTTATCGCTTCAGGCGCGTCAGTGCCACTGTCAGTCATCGAAGGTGTAACGGTCCAGCAGACTGATGCCTTAGCTGAACACGGTATCAACGACATCGACGCACTTACCCAAACTTCGGTTGACGATCTGGTTGAGTTTCTCGATCTGAGTTTGGACGAAGCTGAGGTGATTCTCAACGCCGCTAAGGACGTCGTGGCGGTGCGTGACAGAACACTGCAAGTCGCCGCGGAGGAAGCCGGAGCCGAGTCCGGTGTGATCGAAGGACAACCCTCGGGCGAGCTGGAAGAGAACGCGGGCACAGGCGACGTCGCCGGTTCAGTTGAAACTGACGATACCGCCGCGGATGAAGGCGAATCGTCGGATGACCCGACCGCGGAGGGTTATGACGAGGCGGTAAGAACCGGCACGCCGTATGGCGCGGAGCCGGAAATACTCGCCCGGGAATCCGCCGATCCCGTCGCGCTTACCGAAGTTGAGCCGTTTACGGAAGACGAGATAATTCTCCAGGAAGCCGGCCGCGATTTGCGTCCGGATACGATAATGCCCGCGCCCGACATTACCTCGGCTGAGGCTGCTGCCGTTGAGAGCCTCGAGGAGCCTGGTTTGCTAAGCACCGCAGAGGTAGCAGAAGGCGTAACTGAAGAGGCACAAACATCTGCTCCCGCGGTTTTGGAAAATGCTGCATCAAGCGAGAGCAATGACAAAGAGAAGCAGGATGCTTCCCCAGATGCGGCAAATTAGAATAAGCGCAGCAGCTGGTTGTGCCGGCTATTTGCGTTGCTCGCTCCCCTACCATTCGTACGCGTTGCGCTTCTGATGCCGCGCTTCAAGTGGTTAAGAGCGGGAGTTCTTTAATCACTTGAAGAAGCCAGGCGCGACGATTTATGAGCGTCTGAAAAGGAGTGCATGACCGTTTCCTCTAAGATCCGTATTTACGATCTCGCCAAAGAGCTAAAGCTTGACACCAAGCGCCTCATTGAAGAGGTGCGACGCGAAGGTGTAGACGTCAGCGTCCCATCCAACTCCGTCTCGAAAGAGCTGGCGGAGAAGATTCGCAACAAATACTTTCCCAAGAAAGAGACTGCCGTTAAGCGAGGCGTGCGCGTCGTGAAGCGAGCCGAGCGCGCGGTGGAAGAAGCTCCGGCGTTGGAAGCCGTCGAAGCCGCCGCTGACCTCGCGCCCCAGGCCAAAGTCGGCGCCGAAAGTCCGCAACCCGAAGTTGCGCCGCCAACCACCGCTCCAGGTGCTGCCAAGCCGGCTACAAGCGCGAAATTAGTCAGGAAGCTGACTCCCGCTGCGCGGGCCGAACAACCTGTACCCGACGTCGCCGCCGGCGCGCCCCGGGCGCCAATTGCCGAGCCCCCCGCTGAAATCGAAGAAACCAACGGCAACCTCGTAGAGTCTGCGGCGCCGGAATCAGACGCAACCCCTTCCGCGCCCTCGGTCGCCAAGGCAGCAAATGTTCCCGCGCCATCACGCCAGGTGAGAGTGCTGCGCCCAACCGTCGCAGCCCTCAACGCCGGCATTCGCCCGGGCGAACGCGCACCTTCGCCGGTAGCCCCAGCTGCGACGATCCCGCGAGAGCGGGCCGAGCGTGGCACCCGCGTCAGGGAACGGACGCCACTGGCAAGAACCGAACGACTGGGAACGCCTGGAGAAACATTAACTCCGCAGACCACCTACATCCCGCCTCCGGATGCGGGTCGCCGCCGCTCGCGCCGCACGCCTACGCGTGGCGGACGAAAGATGGAAGGTAAAGCCGGACGCTTCGACAAGGGCGACTTCATTCCTCCTCCGAAAGCTTTATCGCTCGAAGATCGCATCGCCGGCAGACTCGAAGCCCCGATGATCCCGGGAGAACTCAAGCCGGTACGAATTATCGAAGGTTCGACTGTGAAGGAATTCGCCGAGAAGCTGGGAATCAAACCAAAGGATGTTGTGACTCTGCTGCTGCAACGCGGCGTCTTCGCCACGATCAATCAACCTCTCAACGACGACGTCGCCGTCGATCTCGGCAAGCGCTTTGGCTATGAAGTCACGTTCGTTCCTTTTGAGGAGATGGTTGCCGAAGAGGAATTTGAAGAACTCATCGCCACGGACGCCGACGACGTTGAACTGCCGCGCGCGCCGGTGGTGACCGTCATGGGCCACGTCGATCACGGTAAGACTTCCCTGCTCGATGCGATCCGCACCACGGAAGTGGCAGCAGGCGAGGCTGGCGGCATAACGCAGCACATCGGCGCCTACAGCGTGCAAGTGCCGAATCCGGATCATTCGGGCGAAACGCGCCGGGTCGTCTTTTTGGACACGCCGGGTCACGAGGCCTTTACGCTGATGCGCGCGCGCGGCGCAAAAGCTACCGACGTGGTGGTGTTGGTTGTTGCTGCCGACGACGGCGTGATGCCACAAACGATCGAAGCCATCGAACACTCGCGCGCTGCCGGCGTTCCGATCGTTGTCGCGATCAATAAGATTGACAAGCCGGACGCGAACCCGGATCGAGTCCGACAGGAACTCGCCAAGCAGGGCCTTAGCCCGGTCGAGTGGGGCGGCGAGACTGAGATGGTCCAGGTCTCCGCCAAAAAACGCGAGAACCTCGAAACTCTACTCGAGACTATTCTGCTCACTTCCGACATTCTTAACTTGCGTGCCAGCCCCACACGACGGGCGTCGGGCGTGGTGCTGGAAGCGAAACTGGATCGCGGCCGCGGCGCCGTGGCCACCGTCCTGGTACAACAGGGAACCTTGCACGTGCATGAGCCGTTCATCGTAGGCCAGATTTTTGGCCGCGTGCGCGCGATGTTCAACGACAAGGGCGAGGCGATTACCGAGGCGGCGCCGGCTACACCGGTTGAAGTGCTGGGGCTACAAGGCGTGCCCCAGGCAGGCGAGAGCTTCCAGGTGGTTGCCGACATCACCCGCGCGCAGCAAATCTCCAGCCACCGGCAGATGCTGAGCCGGCAGGCTACGCTGCTGCAAACTACGAAGCGCGGCATTGAAGCCCTGGGCGAAAGCGAAGTTAAAGAACTGCTCGTGGTCATCAAAGCCGACGTGCAGGGTTCAGTCGAAGTTCTCAAGTCTACGTTGCAGAAACTTTCCACCGATCGCGTGAAAGTTAAAGTCATTCGTTCGGGCGTGGGCGCGATTACGGAATCGGATGTGCTGTTGGCCTCGGCTACGCAAGCCGGCTCGGCAGTCTCGGCTGTGGTAGTGATCGGCTTTAATGTAAGACCGGGCTCGCGCGCCGCCGATTTGGCGAAACAGGAAAGCGTCGATATCCGCCTGCACTCGATTATCTACAAGGTGGAAGAAGAGATCCGCGCCGCGATGATCGGCATGCTCGAAGCAATTGAGAAGGAACGGATCATCGGCAAGGCGGATGTGCGCGAGGTCTTCCGTGTTCCCAAGGCCGGAGTGGTTGGCGGCTCGATGGTGGTTGACGGCAACATCCGGCGTAATGCGCGCGCGCGTTTGATTCGCGATGGCGTTGTTAGTTGGGAAGGCAACATCGCCTCGTTGCGTCGCTTTAAAGACGATGTGTCGGAAGTGCGCGAAGGATTTGAATGCGGCATCGGCCTGGAAAACTTCAATGACCTTAAGGTCGGCGATCAGATCGAGGCCTACATCGTGGAGAAAGTCGCCGCCAC
>JBGQJH010000194.1:0-5425 GCA_041498935.1 Pyrinomonadaceae bacterium
AGAACCGGGAACGGTAGCGACCGGGTCCCGGATTTGACTGAGCAAACGGAGCTTTAGGACCATGATTCAAAAGGAGGCGCAAGCCAAACTGGAGTGCTCGCACCCGCCACCGCTCCCGGTTCTGATACCAAACTGAGTCCTCCAGGCTCTCAGCCGCCCGCAGCCAGCCGAGTCCCACATTGATTGCAAAACCGCGCCAAAGGGTCCTTGGGAATCGCGCCGCAAGCGGGGCAGGCGGTGGTCTTAAAATTGGCGCCGCACGCGGAGCAGAAGCCGGCGCCGCTAGTGTTGGCCGCACCACAATTACCGCAGCGCCCGGGCAGGGGCGGAACATAGCCGCCGGCTTTGCGTGCTATGTGTTCTTCAATTATCTTCCAGGCATCTTCAGTGATTTTGTATTGCCAGTAAGCGCCGAGCGCGGGCAGGGCGACCAGCAGCCCGGCGGATAAAAGCACGGCAACCGCGGCGACGGCCGCCTTGTCAAACCACTTCTGCATGCCAATCTCGACGCGGGTACCGCCGGCTTCCGGGGTAACCTTGATTGTCAACGCGGCTGAGAGGCCGGTAAGATCGCGCAACGTGCTAGACTTTCGCGCTTGCACAACCGTGGTTGAAGAAACGTGCATAGTTTGCACTTCATAATCCTGATCAAAAATATTGCGAAGCTCAGCGACTAGCCTGGAGACATCCGCTTCAACGCCGGGATAATATCTGCTGTCCATCGGGGCGGCTTCCTTTCAATGCTTTTTCTACTCTACGACAGCGGTGAAAGCAATGTTCACCCAAGGTTTTAATTGACGGTGGAGGGTTGCGGGCGACCAGTGATACTCTTAACGCAAAGATCGCAAAGACAACCCGCAAAGGAACGCGAAGAAGTCTTCTCTGCGACCCTTTGCGCCTACTTTTGCGCACTTTGCGGTTCATCCCTGCTACGGAAAAGTCGACAAGTTTCAAACAAGGAGATGTGAATTGAAAGCTCATAGCATGTTTCGTTTCCTAATCGCTTCCGCTTTTCTTCTGGGCCAAGCGAACCCTGGCGTTGTGTTATCGCAAAGCTCGTCGCCCTCGAATCTCGATGGCTTTACTTCCGCAGGTTCCACTACTGAGCGTCATTGGGAAGAAGAGTTTCGCAGTGTGCCGGCGCCTAACTCGGCGCGCGAACATCTGCGGCGTTTGACTGCCGAGCCACACGTAGCCGGTACGAAAGAAGACTACGCCACTGCCGTATACGTGCGCGATCAGATTCGCAGTTACGGAATCTCTTCCGAGCTCAAGGAGTATGAAGTGTTGCTTCCTTACCCGACGCAGCCGGCTATCGTGGAACTGATTCGTCCGCAGCGGGAAAGGCTAGCCGTAAAAGAAGCGGCTATCGCGGAGGATCCGTCGTCGTCGAATCCGAAGATCATCCCGCCCTTTAATGGCTACAGCCCGAGTGGCGACGTAACGGCGCCGCTGGTCTACGTCAACTATGGTTTGCCTCCCGATTATGAAGCTTTGACAAAACTCGGCATCGACGTGAAGGGAAAGATTGCGATTGCCCGCTACGGCAATTCTTTTCGCGGTGTCAAAGCGAAAGTGGCGGAAGACAACGGCGCGATTGGCTTAATCATTTATTCCGATCCGGCGGACGATGGTTACATGCAGGGCGATGTCTATCCGAAAGGGCCCTGGCGTCCGGCGAGTTCGGCACAGCGCGGCTCCGTTCAGTTTTTGTTTAAGGCCTCTGGCGATCCGCTAACACCGGGAAAGCCCGCGGTGCCCGGCGTGCCGCGATTGAAGATGGAAGAAGTTACGACCCTGCCGCGCATTCCCGTGCAACCGATTTCCTACGGTGACGCAAGACGATTGTTGGAACCGCTGCGTGGGCCGGTAAGGCCTAAAGGTTTTCAGGGTGGACTTCCGTTTCCCTACCACGTCGGCGGAACCGAGTATGTTCAGGTGCACTTGAAAACGTCGATGGATTATCAGGTGCGAAAGATTTGGGACGTGATCTCGCGCATCGACGGCGATGAGGAGAAAGATCGCTGGGTGATCATGGGCAACCACCGCGATGCCTGGACCTTTGGGGCCGTCGATCCAAACAGCGGCACGACGGCGATGCTGGAGGCCGCGCGCGGTTTCGGCGCCTTGTTGAAGAAGGGTTGGAAACCGCGACGCACGATCGTGCTTTGCAGTTGGGATGGCGAAGAGTATGGCCTCTTGGGTTCGACGGAGTGGGCTGAAGAGAATGCCGACGAGTTGAAACAAAAGGCCGTCGCTTATCTGAATGTTGATGCCGCAGTTTCCGGGTCAAACTTTGGCGCCTCGTCGGTGCCTTCGATGTGGAAATTGATTCGCGGCGCGACGCGCGATATTAAGGATCCGAAAACCGGCCAGACGGTTTATCAACAATGGCAGGAACGCGCACGCGAGCAGGAGCCCGATCCGGAGCTCACGAATGCCGAAGTCGCCTCCGATACGCCGATTGCGGAAGCGCGAATTAACCCCCTGGGTTCAGGATCGGATTTCACGCCGTTTCTACAACACCTCGGAATCCCTTCCAGTGACATGAGCTTTGGCGGCGACTACGGCGTCTACCACTCCGCTTACGATTCTTTCTACTGGATGAGTCACTTCGGCGATCCAAACTTCGTCTATCACGTAGCGACGGCGCAGCTCTGGGGAACGATCGCCATGCGTCTGGCTGATGCGGCGGGGCTGCCGCTTGATTATCGAGATTATGCTTCGCAGGTCCGCGAGTTTTTCGACGAAAGCATGAAGACGGCAAGGCGTCGCAAGCTTGCCGGTGGTTTCGATGAGAAGCCGATGATAAGCGCGATGCAGAGGTTTTCCGAAGAAGCTGAGCGTGCGGAGAAAGCCAGGCAGGAGACGATCGGAGAGATTGAACGAACGCGGGTGGAAGCAAGCGACCGGCATCCGCGCGCGGTCGCAAGATTGCAGCGCATCAATGAGGCGTTGCTGGCGGTCGAGCGATCGCTGACCGACGGCAGAGGACTGCGCGGGCGTACGTGGTACACGCATCTGATTTACGCGCCGGGAATTTACACCGGCTATGCAGCGCAACCGCTTCCCGATTTTCGTCAGGCGCTCGATGACCGCAACACTGCTAACGCGAAGGAAGCGCTTGATAGAATTGTTGAGGCGTTGAACCGCGCGACTGCGACACTGCGAAAAGCGCGCGATTGAGAAGGTCGACAAAGTTGAAGGAATCTCTGAACAGGTTGAGGACGATTGATAGTTCAGCGTTGAGTGTTAACCAACGAGCGGAGGCAAGCCCGCCTTGCCAACTGTGAGATCGCAGTTGGGTCCAATTCATTGATTGGAAGGCTTTCAAGACGAGATCAACCGAGCAAGTCAGAGAAGCTCTAAGGTTGGGAAGGTGGGCTTGCCCCCGCAGTTTGACTAATAAGCCAGCTAGTTCGTGGCCTTTGGTTTTTCGGTCTTGCCTTTTCCCTTCTTTTCTACAGGCGGCGGAAGTTTGTTGGCAGCTTGAAGAATTGACTCGGCGTATTCCGTGAGCTGATCGAAATTGCTCAGTTCCGCGTCGCTCTTCGCTTGCGCCTCGGCAGGTTTCAGTTGCTCGACTATTCGCGAGGCGGCGGCCGCCAGCTTGCGAAGCGCCTTTGGAATTAGCGGGTTGTTCTCATCGTGTGCGCTAACGTCGTCAATGTTGTCAATGGCCTCGTTGAATATTCCCGCGATGTCGCCAATCAGTTCGGCACGCGAGCCTGACGGCAGGTCTCCCCAGCTCTCAGAATCTTTCTTCAGTTGCTTCGTACCCGTTGCGTCCGTGCCATTGAGCACGAGCATACGGCGGTCCGCGGCTTTGATGAAAACGTCGATGCGCTTATCGAGGATCTGCGCGTCTTTGACTAAGTCTACTTCCTGCGGCGTAAGGTGGTCTCGAGCTTGAAACGCCGCGGCCGCGGAAGAAAGAGCCGCCGTCGCAGCAAGCGTCAGCAAGATAATGGAGGCACGAGCTATCATAGTCATTTGGTTTCGATTTAGGTTTCGGGCACCGGCTTCTCAGCTTCTTTTTGATCCGCGGGCTTCTGGGGGCCATCGCGGACAACCGTGTGTCCATAGAAAGAGTTTAGCGCCTCGGTTCTACCCTTCCGCGCGTAGTCTTCGATCTCTTTGATCCAAACTGCATATTCAGCGGGAGTGCTGCGACGCATTACGCTTAGTTTTGGCCCGTGGGTACGAAGAGACAACTCCAGACGCTTATACAGATCCCGTGTTCTGTTGTTGTCCCGTTGTATCGTCTTTAGAAAACCAAATAAGTCCTCCACCAGGGCCCAGTACATGCCCGCCTCGGCCGCGGCGTTGTCAAACTCATGCTGCGAAGTTCGGTTCTCAGCATTTGCAAGGTGAGCTTCCGCCAGCTCGAGTGTCAGCTTTACGCGAGCTTTCGGATCCTTTGCTTCGTTGATCTGAGTGCGTTCCTGACGGGTGATAACTTTCAGCGGCGGTGGCGCCGTTTGCTCCTGAAGACGAGAATCCTGGCTCCGGGCGGGGACACATATCACGGCGAGGACAAGGATGACGCGTGCGCCCTTGATCACGTCGCGCTGAGCTCTCGTAAGTCTCATCTTACTTTTTCATTTACCGGGGCAGTGGCCGGTTAGGGTTGCGTAGGGCGCTCAGACTTGCGCTTCACGCCTTGACCCAGTTGAATTTGGCGTCGCAGCGACGGCAGCCGCAGTTTAACTTTTTCGATTTCAAGTTGATTCGTCTTCGCGTCGGCTTGCGCAAGAAAACTTTCGTAGGCCGCCAGCGCTTGCTCGTATTCTCCAAGATAATCATGCGCGGTGGCAATGAAATAATACGCGACCGTCAGATCCGGTTTAGCCTTCAAGAGCCACTCATACTCGTCCAGCGCCTGGCCAAACTGCTTGAGTTCGTAGAGTGCAGTCGCCAGATTAGCATGAGCGGCATAGTGGTTTGGGTAGGCTGCAACTACTTTGCGCAGAATGGCAGCGGCTTCGGTGAAACGTCGAGCCTGGACCAGCGCTGAGCTGTAGCCAGTGGCATAGTCGGGATTCGCCGCCTCAATCTCAGTCGCGCTTTTGTAATAACTAAGCGAGCGAATTGGATCGGCAGTTCGATAAGATGCGCCCAGACGGGCCAGAAGCATCGCGTTCTTAGGATTCTTTACCAGCAACGCCTCCAGCGCCTTACGCGACGCGATCGGGTCATCGCTATTCGCCGTCTCTATCTCTTCCGGCGTCCCGACTACCTTGAGCGCGCCCCTGACGGAATCGCCTTCCAATCGACCTAATCCGGCTGACTGGGCAACACGACGCGCCTCCTCGGGTTTGCCTGCCAGTTCGTAAGCCGCAGCGAGCCGCGAGAAACTGGCCTTCTCTCCTGTTATCAATGGTTCGGCTGCCTTGAGATCGCTGATGGCGTGTTCGTTGTCGCC
>JBGQJH010000195.1:0-5411 GCA_041498935.1 Pyrinomonadaceae bacterium
TGATTCTGTCGCCACCTCGCTTCCCATTCTGCGAATGTGAGAAGGAAGAATATGAAGCAACTCCGGATTAGGCAAGCGGAGGTAGCTTTAGAGTGCGCTGCCCTATCAGCGCTTCGGTCCGCCGTGACTTGTTGCAGCCTTTGGCGAGTCTGTTAGGCGAAAACATGGGGGCCTCAGGCCGCCGCAGACCAAAGCGGCGACGGGTCGCCGCACTTCAAAGGCGCGGCCTCAGCGCCGGTTGCGATTCCCGAATGACTCGCCTTATTATCTTTCCCACGCAGAAGCCGGAGTGGCGAAATTGGTATACGCACCAGACTCAAAATCTGGCGAGGTCAAACTCATGTCGGTTCGAGTCCGACCTCCGGCACCATCCTCCAATTCTTAATCAACAATCGGCCGTAGTTCTTGACCGTCAGCAGCACTTTGGTTGCGCTCAAACCCGGTAACGCTATCGCCAGTAACTCCTTCGGCTCGACAAAGAGCGCTTCCGCACATAGAATCGGATTACCAGCCCCCTCCGAGCAAAACGATCTCCCGTAGCGACGCCGACGTCGAAAGGAAGAACTAATGAGAAAAATATTCTCAATGCTGATCGTACTGACGTTTATGGTGCTGTTGTCAGTGCCCGTCTCAGCCAGAACTTGCGGCAGGCTGCGGCACCGGCACGGTAACTACTGGCACACGCATTACGCCTGTGTCGGTGATGGCCACAAGCACGGTAGAAGCTTCTGGCAGAAGCATCGCGACAAATTGACTACCGCGGGCGGCGCTGGTGCTGGCGCGCTTATCGGCGGCATAGCGGGCGGCAAAAAAGGCGCCCTTATCGGAGCGGCGGCAGGCGGTGGCGGCGCGGCCGTTTACACCTACGGAATTCGCAAGCGGCGCCGGCCCGCCAAGTACTGAGGTTCCCCCAATAATAGTCTTATCAGTGTGCGCGTCCTCGGCGGAGGCCGGGGACGGCACCGGTGAGACTTAACCTCTGCCCCCGGGCCCCTATCTTTGCTGAGAGCCCCAAAAATCAGCGCCTTTCCGCTTGGTAAAAACATGTTTGCCACGGCGGGTCAAAATCTGTAGAATCTAGCCTGTCCTTGAGGGCGGGACCAATTCCGCAAACAGCCTCTGCCCCTCACCCAAGCCTTCGCAAGTTTCAACGCGGTAACCGTACCGCCCAGAATTCCCCGGAAATTAGGAGTCGAAAGAATGTCAGGTGACGTGCGATCACAGATTCTTATCGTTGATGACGAGGCCGAGATAACCGCGATCCTGTCCGATCTCTTCGCGGTCGAGTACGACTGCACCTTGGCAGGCTCGGCTGAAGAAGCGCTCGGGCTCTTAGCCGTTAAGGACTACGAACTCGTAGTCAGCGATATAACTATGCCAGGCATGAGTGGACTTGACATGATTCCACATGTGAGCAGCAGTTCGCCGAATACCGTGGTGGTGATGATTAGCGGCATGCAGACCATGGAGAGCGCAATCGACGCTCTCCGGTTAGGCGCCTTCGACTACGTAATGAAGCCGTTTGACCTGCGGCAAGTGGAAGCAGTCGTGAAGCGAGCCTTGGAGCATCAGGGCTTGATCGTCGCCAAGCAGCGCTATGAAGATCATCTCGAAGAGTTGGTTGAGCAGCGAACTGCCGAGCTTGATCAGGCTTTGAACTCACTGGAAGACGCATATCGATCGACACTAAAAGCGCTTACCGCGGCGCTTGAAACCAGAGATCTGGAGACACACGGCCATTCCGAGCGAGTGGTCAGCTACAGTATGCGGCTCGGCAGAGAATATGGCCTGGATAGCCGGCGCACCAAGGCGCTCGAGTTTGGCTCGCTGCTTCATGACATTGGAAAGATTGGCGTGCCGGATCTAATTTTGCGCAAGCCGGCTAAGTTAACCCCGGAAGAATGGGTGTTGATGCGTCAACATCCATTACACGGCCAGCAGATTTTGCGCGGCATTGAATTCCTGGAGGGCGCGGCCCGGGTGGTCGCGCAGCATCATGAGAAGTGGGACGGCTCGGGTTATCCGTTTGGTTTGTGTGGCGAAGACATTGACCTGTGCGCGCGGATATTTTCGGTGGCCGATGCCTTCGACGCGATCACCAGCAATCGCGTATATCGCAAAGGCAAATCTTATCAGGCGGCCGCGCAGGAACTTGATGATTGGGCGGGGAAACAGTTTGATCCGAGAGTTGTTGAGGCTTTTCACCGGGTGCCGCAGCAGGATTGGGACGAACTGCGTGACCAGTCTTTGATAAGGAAGGAAGACGAACTCGCAATGCGCCGCATGGTTGAAATGCTTGAGCCGCAGCTCGAGGCCGTCATCAGTTAGTCTAGAGTCTCACGTCGTATCTGCAGCAGTCGCTTCATTTCTTTCCGTCAGGTGGCGCCGGCACCACGTAACCGCGCCGCGAACGCAAACTTAACCCAACCCGCCGCGACGCTACTTCAATCCGCCGATACTCGCCCCGGTCAGCGGACGAGAGCGGCCGCTTCGGCCGGTAAGTAACGACGTATTCCGCGCCAACCTCGCGCGCCGCTTCCCGGGCCTGCTCAACCATCTCGTCACTCGTTTTCGGCAGGAAGATTTGTCCGCCCGTTTCTTCGGCCATCTCCGTGAGAACTTGCTGGCTCTTCCAGACGTCGACCTCATAAGCTTTTCGCTGACGACGCATGGCCGGATCGAAAGTAACACTATGCAGCACGTATGCCGGACTGCGAGTAGTGCCGGGCGGTTGCGTAGGATCATTGCTGGTGATCGGATCGTGCGAGGTGGGAACTTGTTGTATCGAAGCAGACTGCGTGTTCTTTGGTTTTTCCTGTCTGACAAATTCCGTGTAACTGATGATGTGGACCGTGGCCCGGGTCGCTGCCAGCTCTTTGATCGCCTGCGCCCGATCGACTTTTCCACCAGGCGTGTCGACTCCATCGGTGATAAAAACTACATGCCGACTACCTTCAGGGCGATCTTTCAATTGCTGAGCGGCGGCAACGATGGCCTCAGCGAAGCGCGCGCGCTTGCCTGACGAAACCTTTGTCTTCAACACCTTGAGCGTCGCCGGCCGGTCGCGCGTCCACGTCTGAAGTAAGTCTACGGAGTTATTAAACTGCATTACTTCCACCCAGGTGTCTTCTCTAAGTCTATTCAAGAACTCGATCGCAACCTCTTTCGTCAGACTGGTGCGCTTTGACATTCCTCCGAGTCCGCTCAACTCGCCGCCGGTATCGAGCACCAGCAGCACATTGGCGGGAATGCGGCGAACGCTCTTGATCTGTTGGGCGACGCCGTCTTCAAGCACGAGAATGTCGTCGGGCACGACGGTCGGATCGTAGTGTCCAAACTGATCTACGGCGATGACCGGCAGGCGCACCTCTTCCGTAAACACTCTGACAGGTTCTTCCTGCTCATTTGGCGTGGGCGCGGGAAGTGGTCTTGGAGACTTTTGCTGGGCTTGTAGCGAAACGCTTGTAGCCAGCATCAGGCTAAATAAAGCGAGACTCAGATATCTGTGGAACAAACGATTGGCCTGCCTCTCGGGAATGAAAATTCGTTGCGGTTGGATGCAAAGGAAGGCCGTTCCGAGTTGCCTAAAATTCAAAGTTTACGTTCAACCGTTTAGAGTCCAACCTTCAGGTTGTTGCGGGCTTTGTCAGAACCACCTGCGTGAGCGGGTGGCTTGGACCCTAAACTAATCGCTGACGCAGGTGTTTGAAGATCTAAGCCACCCGCTCACGCAGGTGGTTCTGACAAAGCTTGTCGCGCCCGGGATTGCACTGCGGTTATGGCGACGGCATCCACGATGTCTTCTGCTTTGCAGCCGCGGGAAAGATCGTTGGCAGGCTTGTCGAGGCCCTGGAGGATCGGTCCGATCGCGGTTGCGCCGGCCAGTCTTTCCGTGAGTTTGTAAGCGATGTTGCCGGACTGAAGATCCGGGAAAATCAAAACGTTTGCGCGGCCGGCCACAGTTGATCCGGGGGCTTTCGACCGGGCAATAGCCGCAACCAGCGCGGCATCGGCCTGCAATTCGCCGTCAATCTCCAGCTCGGACGCTCTCGCTTTCACGGTCCTGGTTGCCTCTACAACCTTATCGACCAACTTATGCTTTGCGCTTCCTTTGGTCGAGAAGGAAAGCAACGCGACGCGCGGCGTCGTTCCCAGTAATGCGCGCCAGGAATCCGCCGAGGCAATCGCAATCTCCGCCAACTCCGCCGCAGAAGGTTCGACAACTACGCCGCAGTCGGCGAAGATCAGGGCGCCATTCTCGCCGAAGCTGCTGTCGCGTAAAGCCATCAGAAAGAAACTCGACACGAGTTTGAAACCGGGACGCACGCCGATGCAATGCAGCGCTGCGCGTACGGTATGAGAAGTGGTATTGGTCGCTCCGGCTACAGAGCCATCGGCTTTACCGAGCCGCACCATGAGGTTCCCGTAGTAGAGCGGGTCAGCCAACAGCGTGCGGGCCTCATCGGCCATCAGTCCTTTGGCGCGACGCATCTCGTGAAAAAGCGTCGCCATCTTTTCGAAATCGGGCGCGCGCCGGTGGTCTATGACATCAACGCCGCTCAGATCGGCGCCTTCACGTTGCGCCGTTTCGCGAATCGTTGCTTCCTCTCCCAACAGCGTAATCCGCGCCAGGCGATTTCGGGCGCAGATGGCCGCCGCAATCACGGTGCGCGGATCGTTTCCTTCAGGCAGAACAATGTGCTGCGGTTTGGCGGCGGCGCGCTGGCGAATTCGTTCGAGAATTTCCATAAAAGAAAGTTTGGGCTTCGGGCTGTGGTCGACTTATACGAGAACGGTGAGTCTAGCGAACCCGCGCTGAGAGAACAAGCCGGACGATAGCGAGTAGTGTCCTGTTGGGCGTTCTCTGTGCCGCCTCTATGCTCTCTGTGGCTCTGTGGTGATTCTTTGCGGCGCAAACTAACAGTTTGCGTTACAACAGGGCTGAAGTCGTGATAACTTAAGAATCCATACAACCAGTTCGCAGCAAAGTGATTTCAGGAGAATCCGATGTCTGCACTTCTAGCCAGGCGGCGACTAAAAAACCTACTGCTGTTCTTTCCAAATATGCTCTTGCTGTGTGCGCGTTTGATGACAGATTCGCGCGTACCGGCAACGGAACGAGCCCTGGTGGCGGGAGCGGTCGTCTACTTTATTATTCCTTTCGACCTGATACCTGACATGATCCCTTTCGTCGGACAGATTGACGATGCTTATCTCATCGCGCTGACGCTCCTTCGGCTGATGGAGCGAACCGATCCAAAGGTGGTTCGCGAACATTGGCGTGGTGGTGGCGATGTTGTAGAACTCGTCGGCGCCGCGGCGTTGGTTGCCGGCAAATTCTTGCCGCAACGAATTCGCCGTGTGCTCACCTCGCGAGTGGAAGTTGCGCCGGGTAAGCTCGAGGACCTCAA
>JBGQJH010000196.1:0-5410 GCA_041498935.1 Pyrinomonadaceae bacterium
GCGGCGCTGCGAGAGTTTTTCAATCTTTCGCCGTTGTGGCTGAAGGGTGCTGTTGCTTTCGCCTCGCTGCTGTTTTGCCTGTTTGCCGGTCTGGCCATCGCTCGTTTGGGAGTTAAGCCGCCGGCCCCTGTTGCGAACAATCCAGACATGGCGAATTCTGAAAAGCAACTGAACGCACTGGTGGAGCGGCGTGTACAGGATGAGCTTCAGCGAATCAAGAATGCTGAAGCGAAAGCGGAACGCGCGCCGGTTCTTGTGAAGGCTGGCCAAAATTCTGGCCGAGGCGTTACGCGCAGCGGCAACGAACTCGCCACTAACACGAATCAGCAGGCGCGACGACCGCTTTCGAAAACTGAGCGCGAACAGCTGGCCGCTGATTTGAGGTTGACATCCGCGAAGAATGATACCGAACTCGATCTGCTCGACGACCGAATTAATCAGTAGCAGACGCGGTAACGCAAACTGTTAGTTTGCGTGGCTCGATTCGCAAACTAACAGTTTGCGTTAAAATGAGGTTCTTATGAAGCACAACGGACAAATCTTGACGTTACTTGCGGTGCTCGTTTTCTTTGCTGTGGTTCCCTCTGTTTATGCGCAGACGGGTCAGCAATCAGCGCCAGGCCAGGAGCCTCAACAGGGCGGCGGCGGTGATCCAATTCGCTTACTAAATCTGACACCCGAACAGCGCGAACAAATACGCTCGATTCGAGAACACAACAAGGACGAGCGAGCAGCGATCAATGAACGCCTGCGCGACACGAATCGCGCCCTGGAAGAAACGCTGAATTCTGAGAATCCCGACGAGGCGGTGGTAGAACAACGCGTGCGCGACGTCGTGGTGGCCCAGACCGCAGCGATGCGAATCAGGATCTTGACCGAAATCAGAATCCGGCGGGTGCTGACTCCGGAACAGAGAAATATCCTGCGAACCCTGCAACAGCAGGCCAAGGAATCGAGACAAGAGCGCCTGATGGATAACGCTGAGGAGAGACAAAGGATACGCGCGGAGCGATCTCGCGGGCTTCAGAATCAGCGTAACGGGTTGACGCCATTATATCCTCGACGCAACTTGCAACGCCGGACCCGACCCTGACGTCATTGATAATCCATTAAAGAAAAACGAGCCGGCCGGGCAATGTGGCCGGCTTTTGTTATCGCCGACCCACGGTCCCAAACTCCTCTGGCAACCCGGCGCAATATCTTCAAGCTTGACGCACTGCGTAGATTTTGCGCATGATAAGCCGCTCTTTTCAAATGTGGCCATTGTCTTATTGAGAGTTTAAGCTTTTCGAGAACCAGGCCGCGGGTCACTATTCTTCAGATGTCGCAACAGCAGCCCGGTAGAGTCTCCGGTCACAGACCGGACTGCTGATGGCTAGCTCCTTTATCAGCCCCTAAATGAACTTCGTTACGCGCTCTATCTTCGAGCTGCAAGAAACCACACTGATGACCGCGCGCGCGGTTGCCGGTCTTTTTAAGGGTCCGCGCTATTTCAATGAGGCGGTCACGCAGATGGATGTGATTGGCGTCGGCTCGCTGACGATCATCCTGCTCACGGGATTCTTTACCGGCGGCGTAATGACCTTGCAAACTTTTCCGACTCTCGCTTTCTACGGAGCCCAGGGACAAACCGGAAAGCTAGTCGCGATCTCTTTGATACGTGAGCTTGGACCCGTGCTTTGCGCGCTGATGGTAACCGGACGCGTTGGTTCAGCTATAGCTGCTGAACTGGGTTCGATGACTGCCTCGCAACAGATCGACGCGATGCGGGCCTTGGGCACCGATCCCATAAAGAAACTGGTTGCCCCGCGCCTGATTGCTCTCGTAATCACCTTGCCGCTGCTGACCGTCATCGCCGACGTAGTTGGTATCGGTGGTGGCGGAATCGCCGCGACCTCGCTGTACGGACTTTCAATGAATGAGTTTGTTACTTCGGTTCGAGACGGGATTACAGCTGATGATATTATTGGTGGCGTAATAAAGCCGGTCTGTTTCGCAATCATCATCGCATCGGTGGCGTGTTACAAGGGTCTGACCACTGAAGGCGGCACAGTGGGCGTGGGGAGATCGACAACGCGGGCAGTGGTGACGGCGTCGATTGTAGTCATTGTGGCTGACTTCTTTCTCGCCCGGGCCCTTCAATATCTACTGGGAATGCCGAAGAGTTAGTTAGTTAAAATTCTATGGCCTTATCAGCGTCAGAATCGCAACCGACACACCCGGCTGGACAGGTAAGCCAAAATGCCGCGGGCTCGACGTTTGCCCATGTTGACGACAGCCATCGCGCTGTGCCCGCTATTGAGTTTCGCGACGTGGTGCTCGCCTTCGATGACCGTGTGGTCCTGAACAAACTCAGCTTCAGGGTAATGAAAGGGGAGACTAAGATCATTCTCGGCGGCTCAGGCGGCGGCAAGTCTACTATCATCAAGCTCGTGCTGGGTCTGCTCAAGCCTGATGAGGGACGAATTGTTGTTGACGGGGAAGACATCACTGACTACAACGAAGTCCAGATGATGAGTGTGCGCAAGAAGATCGGGATGGTCTTTCAGGAAGGCGCGCTTTTTGATTCATTGTCGGTCTACAATAACGTCGCCTACCGCTTGCACGAACAGGGCCTGCCCGAAGATGAAGTAGAGCCCGAGGTGCGCCGGATGCTTCGCTTCGTCAATCTCGAGGATGCCATCGACAAGATGCCTGCTGAACTTTCGGGCGGCATGCGCCGGCGCGTCGGTATTGCCCGCGCTTTGATTGGCGATCCAAAGATTGTGCTTTTTGACGAGCCAACGGCGGGTCTCGACCCGCCAACCGCCCGCACAATCTGCGAGCTCGCCATGAAGCTGCGCGATCTGGAAGATGTGTCGTCTATATTCGTCACCCACGAGATGAACAACCTCGATTACCTCTGCTCCGAATATGCGGTCGTAAACGAAGAGGGGCAGGTGGTGTTTGAGCGGGAGGGAGAACGCCTTTGTCTAATCAACAGCAAAGTGATGATGATGCGCGAAGGCAACATAATTTTTAGCGGCACCGACGAGACCCTGCGCAAGGCTGAGGACCCATATATTCAGAAGTTTCTTCGCGGACACTAATAGAA
The DNA here is from genome assembly GCA_041498935.1 of Pyrinomonadaceae bacterium. Classification (GTDB taxonomy): domain Bacteria; phylum Acidobacteriota; class Blastocatellia; order Pyrinomonadales; family Pyrinomonadaceae; genus PSRF01. Next base: position 3,095 of record JBGQJH010000196.1, read on the forward strand.
AGGATGGAGGATGAGGGATGAAGGATGAATGAGGAGAAACCAACGATGGGCACTTGGACCATGCGCCCTTCCGGTTTTCATCCTTCATCCTTCCGGCTTCATCCTTAGATTTGCGCCATGCCAAGATCAACCAAGACCGTAAACTTGAATCAATTGCGCGTCGGCATTTTCGTGCTGGTGTCAATCGTGATCTTGATTTTTCTCATACTCAATGCCTCCGGCGACATAAATCCTTTTCGGAAGAAACTTCATTTGAAGGCGCGTTTTGCTGACGCCAACGGTCTGCGCGAAGGATCAGAAGTGCGGCTCGCAGGCGTTCGCGTAGGGAAGGTCGAGAAGATCACCCTGCTGCCGCCTTCAACCGTTCCTAACGCCCAGCGCGTGGAGGCGTTGATGACCATCGATGCATCTATCGATGGCCGTCCCGCCAACGAACGCATCCGCCAGGATTCAACCGCGCAACAAGGATCGCCGAGCCTCCTGGGTAACGAGATGCTCATCAACATTAGCCCGGGCACGGCCCTGGGCGCGCCCGTCTCGGACTATGCCATCTTGCCTTCATCCAGCTCGAACACGGTTAATGACTTCGCTACCTCCGGCACCGACCTGGCGCAACGTCTCAGCAAGCTCTCCGATCAGATCAGTCTCATCGTGAAAGACGTACAGGACGGTAAGGGAACGGTAGGGCGACTATTCACTGATGAGGCGCTTTATAACAACCTCAATGCGACCGTGCGCGAAACCGAAGACGTGATGACCCAGATAAGATCAGGAAACGGCTCCGCGGGGCGGTTTGTGAACGACCCAGCGCTATATAACAATGCCAACGAACTCGCGTTGCAGTTGCGGAAGATTTCTGAGGATCTCCGCGCTGGAAAGGGCACCGCCGGCAAGCTGCTGACAAACGACGAACTCTACAATCGAATCAATCGCACGGCTGACCGCCTCGATCGTTCAGTGGATCAAATCAACTCAATGATCGCGGACATCAATGCGGGTCACGGCACGCTGGGAAAACTGATCAAGGACGAGCAGATGTATAACGACGCTCGCGCGGCCATCGCCCGTTTCAACACTACCGCCGAGCGAGTCGACAACATGGTTGCGGCAGCTCAGCGTGGCGAAGGCACTGTCGGCAAGCTGCTGACCGACGAAGCGCTCTACTCAAACGTCAACCAGCTCTCGTCGGAAGGCGTGAAATTGATCTATGACTTCCGCCAGAACCCGAAGAAGTATTTGACTATCAAGTTCCAGCTATTCTAAAAGGTTGAGTCGCCTCAAAACGCGCTCTCGTCCGCCGAAGGACCGTAGATCGACGGCACGGGAATGTCGTTCAGACGCAGGTAGACACCGAGTTGGGCGCGATGATGAATTATGTGGTTCATCACAAAGCTGCGCAGCACCGCGATCTTCGGCATCGTTAAGATCGTGTTTCCGTTTGACAGCAGCGCCCATGGCTTAAAGAGATCCTCGTCTTTTGCCCCTGCAATCGCGGCGCGAGTGGCTGCGACATTCTCGTCAAACGTTTCCAACACAGATTTTGTGGAGCTCAACTCCGGAGTCTTCAATGGCTGCCCTTCCGGGGCCATATCAAACGAATCCGAACCAATGGCCAGACTGCCCCAGCTCGGCAGATTCGCCAGGTGCCCCGCAAGGTTGCCCATCGCAAACGACTTCTCGTGTGGCTTCCAACCAAACTTGTCATCCGGAACGCGCTCCAGCGTCTTTCGCGTGTTCGCCATCTCGTGATCAAACTCTGGTAGTAATGATTCTCTCAGTCCCATCCCGCTCCTCCTCAATGTTATGGTTTTCGGAAATTCTCCGGCGTGACTTAACCAAACTCCACGCCCTGTTTATTTGATCGGGAACTCTAGGCCGCCTGGCGCTTCGGCACCATGCCAAACGCTCGCACCGGAAACGTCCCCAAGCCCTTCATCTTTACTGGCACCGCAAAAAATTTGAAACCCTGATCCGGCAGTTCACCCAGGCCGCAGAGATGCTCGACTATTGGAATCTCGCGACGTAACAAGATTGAATGGGCGGGGCGACTACCGTCCCTGGTGTCGTCGATGTTGAATGAATCGATGCCCACCAACGCCGCACCCGCCTGCGCCAGGTATTCAGCCGCGTCCGCAGTCAGGAAAGGATGCGTACCGTCGGAGTATGCTTCGGTGCGCCAACGCCGGTCCCAGCCAGTATGAAAAAGCACGGCCCTGGCGCTTACCTCAAGACCACTCAACGACGCTGCTGAAATCGATCGCTCCGCAACGTTAGCTCTCCGTACAACGATGCCATCGAGATTCGCTAAAGAATTGA
>JBGQJH010000197.1:0-5402 GCA_041498935.1 Pyrinomonadaceae bacterium
GCTGTCGTTGATCGAGCAGGTACCCGACGTCGAGGCGGAGATTCAGCGAGACTTTAATATGACTGTGAATTTCGGGCGGGCGAAGCATTTGCTGGAAGAAAACGACGGCGCCGGTAATACCTTCAAAGCCACCGCCAAGCCCGTGCTCATCGGCACCGCCGTAGTGGGCGCCACCACAATGATCTTTTCGATCATCATGGTGCTGACGGATCAACTTAGAGACTCACTGGCGCTTAACAGTTTGTCATTACTGCATGCGCCATTCGTGTTGGGACTGATCACCGGCGGCGCCGTGATTTACTGGTTCACCGGCGCGTCGATCCAAGCGGTTACGACCGGCGCCTATCGCGCGGTTCAGTTCATCAAGGCAAACATCCGGCTGGAAGGGGTTGAGAAGGCTTCTGTCGAGGATAGTAAGAAGGTCGTAGAGATCTGCACGCAGTATGCGCAGAAGGGAATGTTTAATATCTTCCTGACCGTGTTCTTTTCCACGCTTGCTTTCGCCTTCGTAGAGCCGTTCTTTTTCATCGGTTACCTGATCTCGATTGCAATATTCGGACTGTATCAGGCGCTTTTCCTATCAAACACCGGCAGCGCCTGGGACAACGCGAAGAAGGTAGTTGAAGTTGATCTGAAAATGAAGGGCACCCCACTGCACGATGCCACTGTTGTCGGCGACACGGTGGGCGATCCATTCAAGGACACCTCGTCGGTAGCTTTGAATCCGGTCATCAAGTTTACGACGCTGTTTGGTTTGCTGGCTGTCGAATTGGCCGTTAGCTTAACTCATCGAAACCACGGCGATACGACGCTGACTCATATACTGGCGCTGGGCTTTTTCCTGGTTTCAGTTTTCTTTGTCTGGCGCTCGTTCCATGGCATGCGCATTGGCACGCTCGCGGCAGAAGCAGCCAGGGTTTCCGCTGATGCAGACTTGAAACTATAAACCTGAAACTCTAAACTCGGTCCATGAATTCCACTGCCAATTCTTATGCCCAATCTTACGCGCCGCCGGACACGCTCCTGGGTGCGGCGCTCGCTCCGCTGGACTGGACGCGATCTGTTTCGCTCGCGGTGGCGTTTAGTTTGCTGACGGCGCTCGCCGCCCAGATCGTAATTCCTATTGGCCCGGTGCCGATTACCGCTCAGACGTTCGCAGTCTTATTAGCTGGCGCGTTGTTGGGTTCCCGTCTCGGCGCCATGGCGATGATCGTTTATTTGATCGAAGGCGCGAGTGGACTACCTTTCTTTTACGGCGGGTCCAGCGGCATTGGGCATCTACTGGGACCAACGGGCGGCTATCTCGTGGCCTTCCCGGCAGGAGCGTTCATCGCCGGAGCATTTGCAGAAAATGGCTGGGACAAGCACTTCTCGACAGCCGTGGTGGCGATGGCAGTGGGCTCAATCGTAATTCTTCTCGCGGGCCTGGCCTGGTTTTCCGTACTAACGCACACGCCTCCGCTCGTGGCCTTCCAGGTCAGTGTATTGAAGTTTATCCCCGGCGACATCATCAAGGTCCTGCTGGCTGCGGCAGTGCTTCCTGCCGGTTGGGCCCTGCTGCGCCGGCGCGGTTCAGCCGAAAACTAATCCATCCTAGCCAGCCAATCGCATTCGCTTGAGCAACTCCTGAAAGCGCGGTTGTGTTCGCAGGCTGTCCCACACGTGATCAACTTTAAGGTAGACCAGATCATGATCGTGCTCTCTATAGGCTCTTTCCAACCAGTCCAGCGCGTGAGACGTGTCTTTGAGTTGAGCATAGTAATAGGCGATTCCTGACGGCGAGACAAAGGAGTGCTTGCCGCGTTCCAAGCCGAATTGAAGACGCTTCCGCCAGTAGCCTTTCCAGCCAGAGGAAAGATAAGCCTGTTTGAGCGCGGGTACCTCATCACCGCGCCCAATCAGCTCAAATCGTCTGTTCATCTCAACTATTGCCTCGTCAAACTTCTTCTTTTCCCAGTAAGCATCTGCTAGTTGGCGGTGGGCCTCGGCGAAATTTGGATCGATTGCCAGCACGAGCTTGTATTGCTCGATGGCTTGATCAAACTCGTGCGCATAAAGGTAATGCCAGCCCAAATGATTTCTGGAGGCTGGGGAAAGCGGATCGAGTTCGAGTAGCCGCTGACTCTCAGCGAGCGCTTCCGGAAATCTGCCCATTGCAGTGAGGTAGTGTGCGTACATGTGATGAATTTCGGGCTGGCCTGGATTCAACTCGAGCGCGCGCTTGAACTGCTTCTCGGCCGGCGCCCAGTCCCAGTCCCAGAGAAATCCGACCTGGGCCAGCACAGCGTGGGCCTCTCCCAGTGTTTCATCGAGCTCGAGAGCTTTTGTCGCCGCCTCTCGGGCCTCCGGAAAAGCTTCTTCAGGCGGAAGACCGATCTCGCCGAAAGCATACGATTCGGCCAGTCCCGAATATGCCGGCGCATAATGCGAATCTTGCGCAATCGCCTGCTCAAAATATTTGCGAGCGAGTTTGGTGCCATCTTCGGTAAAGTTGTTCAGATAAAAACGGCCCTGCAAATAGAGTTGGTAGGCGCCGGGGTCTACGGTGTAGTGTTTCCCTAGTCGTGCTTGTTCCGCTTCACTCAATTTCAAGGTCAGCGATTGCACAACGTGTTCAGAGATCGCATCTTCCACTGAGAAGACATTTGTAAATGGCTCGTCGAATGCATTTGCCCAGAGCGTGCGTCCCCCTTTCACGTCAACAAGCTGCACAGACACGCGAATTCGTTCGCCGTCTCTTTGCACACTGCCCTCGAGGACGGCATCGACCTGTAACTCCTTTCCGATAGCCGCCGCATCCCGGTCCTGACCCGAGAATCTGCGTACCGCACTCGTTGGCCGAATCTTCAGTTCCTGAACGTTGCTGAGCTTTGAGATAAGCGCGTCGCTCATGCCCAGACCCAGGAATTCTTCGTTGGTATTGGCCGTTAGAGGCCGAAAGGGCAGGACTGCGATAGAGTGCGGTTGGTTTAGGAAAGCTGATTCCTTGCCTTTGCTCGGCCCGCTTGAAAACGAAAACTTGGCAATAACAAACGCCGTCCCAACCAGTACAACCAGAGCGAACAAGCCCCGCCGAACGATTGTCGGCATTGTCCAGATTCTTCCCTTGTCGGGCGAGGTCGGCGCTAGAGTCGTTATTGCAAAAGGCTGACCAATTTCGGAAGGATCTGTTTGGTGCTCTTCTATAACCACACGCGAGCGTGAGTGCTCTTCGATTACCAGCTCATCCATATCATCAAACCCCTCACGCACGTAGCCGGCAAAACGATAGCCGCGGCGAGCAATGGTTTGAATGTATGGATGTCCTTGGCCGCCCGCGGCAAGAATTTTCCTGAGTACGGAAATGTTCTGGGTCAGGTTACCTTCCTCGACAACAGTGTCCGGCCAAATCGCCTTCATCAAGCGGTCCTTTTCAACAACGTGTCCGCTGTTCTCGACGAGGACCAGGAGGATGTCAAAAACTTTAGGCGTGAGCGTCACCGGCTCGCCTTCACGAAACAGAACACGCTCGACTGCGTCGACGCGAAAGGGGCCGAACTCATAAAAGGGCTTTGGCTGCGGGGTCATAGGACTTTACAACTCTTTGAGAACGATTTGAGAAATCCTGAGGACTTCCAAGCCGCCGAGGAATAATGTCACTGGCGTCGCAAATTCAATGATTTGGGTCTTGGGTTGGCTGAAAGCCGTGGCGCAGATCGAATTCTAGTCCTGTCCCCGACTGAGGGCAATTAAAACTACCCTTCGGAGCCAAACCCAGCCTCGAATCACCCGGAAGTCTCTGAGCGCCTAATGAGAAAAAGAATCGAAATCGCCTTCGAAACGCACAAACTAACGGTAATGCGAAGGCGGTGTCAGCGTGCGCGAGGTTGGTGTCGTCAATGTGAAAAAGAAGTCCTCATGCTTCATCCAGACCAGGTTGCAGTAACAGCAGGTGTAAGCGTGCGGACCGTTAACCGTTGGGTTGAAGCGGAAACGGTTCACTTTAATGAAACTACGAATGGACTGTTGCTGATTTGCGCTAATTCAGTTGGACGTTTCTAAACTCGCTTCCCGAAGTTGCGTAGCTCCCGGAGCTATCTTTAATGGATTCTCCGGCCAGTTGATTACCACAGTCCCCAGCCTCAATAGACTCGTCATTAGAGTGAAGGCGCAACAGGGACGTGAAGGGATGCAAAATGAAAACTCCTGGTTCGATGAAGGGTTTTGCATCGGTTTTGGTCGTGGGCGCGCTCAGCTTTGGCTTTGCGCCGATTCTTGAATACTCTTGCAGCCAACTGAGCGCTCAGCCTGCGATTCCGAACCCGCATCAGCACGCCAAAGGCGAAGACGTGCTGAAGGAGGTTGCGCCGGAGATCAAGATTGTGGAATCGAGCATGCCTCTGAATGCCGAACTGAAGAATCTCGTGCTGAACAAAAGCAAAAGATTTTCGTCGTTCACCGTAACCACGGAAGCGGGCCTGGAACGAATCTTTGTGGTCCATGTGTTAATCCCCAACCGCAGCGAGAAGGTTTACGAGATCGAAGGCGTGGCGTGGCCCAACCGGCCGCTGAGCGATCCGGTGTGGGCTGGCGACTATTTCATCTTCGATCGCTCGAGCAACCCACATGCTGCGATCCATTATGTCTTTGAGATGCAAAAGCGAGTGCTGGTAGCGGCTCGCGCGTTTACCGAATAAGCATCGGCCCAAAATGCCAACAAAAGCGAAAGGAAACAAAATGAAAACGCACAAGACCTCGGTCGCTCTGGTGCTGACGTTCGGTCTCTGGCTTGGTCTGATTCTCGGCTGTTCGAGTCTGAGAAAAGCTGCGGATGCTAAGCGGGCCCAGCGCGAAGGGCCGCCAATCACAATCTCCGCCGAGGATTTGTACAAGGCCTACGAATCGAACGGGGCCGAGGCGGACAAGCTCTACCAGGGCAAGATTCTGATCGTTACTGGGACCGTAGGAACCACCAGCACCCCGGAGGCCGGAATTGGATATTCCGCTGTCATTTTGATGGATGCTCGGCAGAAACCGATCGTCAACTGCTTAGGTTTCGCGACCGATGAAAAAGACGCCATTTCGAAATTGAGGACCGGGCAGAAGGTATCGGTGAAAGGAGAGTGTATGGGCAAAGTGGTGACCGATATCCCTGTCCTTGAGGACTCTGTCCTTCAGTGAGTCGCGAAAGTTCGACCAACTGAGGAGTTCTAGTTTAGATAATCTGCACCACCGCGATCTCGCTAAACGAGTCGAAAAAGGAGGAGCGCAATGAAAATTCGAACAAGCACAATTGGGGCCGCATTACTTTTAGTTCTTGCCGGCCCGGCGTTGTCGAGCATTTTCCCGAGTGGGTCAGTCTCGGCCCAAACAGTCAACAAGCCGTCGATTCAAGTCACTCTGCGGACACACCAGCAGTACTA
>JBGQJH010000198.1:0-5375 GCA_041498935.1 Pyrinomonadaceae bacterium
CTTGTCCACCGTGCCGATCACTTTTACCGGAAGAATCGCTTTGTCGGTGCTAATCTTGTTTTGTTTAGCGAGGCCATTATCGGTGAAGTTTCCGTTGGCAATCGTAAACTTAGTTTCGCGCACCTGGTCACCTTTATAGAAGACTTTGACCGTGTACTCACCCGGCATTTGGTTTAGGTACAGTTTGCCTTGATTAGAGGTGTAATTTCGAGCCTCTGGCGTAACAATGAAAAGAATCTTGGCCGGCCAACTGAACTGGTACAAGTCCCACTTCAGCGCCGGGTTATTCCCTGCATGTTTCGGAAAGCGACCGTCGAGATGTTCCACATTTCCACCCTCATCGGTGGTGGCCATCTCCTGCCCGTTATGGTACAGACGCGCTTCCAGATCGCTGCTGTTGATGCCGCCCTTGAACCACATTCGTACGTGGGGTCGCGCATCGGCTCTCTCATACTCGACGTAGGTATAACCGATTGGCAGGTTCCAATCTTGATCGACGTAGAAATCAACCAGATTTCTATAACGAGCATCAGTGTTTTCGGGTTTGTACTTGATGACTTTGAACTTGCCCTGAAGCACGACTTCGTTATTCTTCATGTTAGTGATCTTCAAACCAAACGTTCCGGGCGTAACGATGGCTTTACCCTGGTCCTTATCACTCTCGAACGGGCTCTCAATGAGATAAGGCGTCTCGGTGCCCTTCTGCTCGAGGGTTTCGCTGTACCAGGGCGAACCGTCAGGCAGGAAGTAGTCAGCTTTGTAACGCAGGCGACTTCCCCCGCCGTATTCCACGTTGAACTTGACGTGTGGGAGCCAACTTGTGTATTCGCTCTCCTTCGGCAGCTTCCAATAGTAGTCCTGAGTGTCTGTCCTCACTTCGAGAGTCTCTGCCAGGAGTAAAGGCACTTCTGGAGGCTCAGGCTTTGTTGCATATACCTCGCTGCTGCCCGTAGCGCTATTCGTTGTATTACGACTCTCCGGCTGTGCCGGCTGTGTATCGCTCGATGTTGGCTGCGAACTATTGTCCGGAGTAGGTTGCGGCTTCGGTTGAGTGGGTTTCGGAATCTTCGGCAGCTTGGGGAATTGCGCTGAGGCAGTTTGAAGGCCACAAGCGGCGACGATCAAAAACACAAAAGTCAGCAATGAAAATGTTTTCATCATATTCCTCCTGTTCGTAGTCTGTGCAGAGATGCTGCAAAGATCACTGTTATGAACGTCCAGCGTTAATCTTTTTCAGCACTTCACGAATCTGTTTGTAATGACGTTGCTCGTGGTATCCGATAAACGAAACGGTAGCCACGCCGTCAATCTCACCCAAAAACGGATGCTTGAACACGAGGTTGCGGAAACGCTCGTTGCCGTGCGTGGCGCAGAGTGCTTTCAGACTATTTCTCGTGCGGTCATAGTTCTCAATGGCAGCATCCTTACCAGGCGCGTCCAACGGGTTCATAGCTTTTGGAGCCTTCACCCGAATCAGCCGCACGGACACGATTGAAGTTGGAATCAGACGGCGGAAGAATCCGATTTGCTGCGGGGCGCGAGCGATAGCGCCTTCAAGCTCTTTGATGACGCGGTCTTCGACGAGACAGAGGTGATGAACTATTTCGGCCACACTCCATTCGCCGTCCGCGGGCCGCCGCGAATAGAGCCCCGGCTCAAGCGGTAAAACTGCGCCAAGCAGTTTTTGATGGACCGAGTCCAGTCGCCGCAAAACTCTCTTCATAAGGCAATTGACTAAGAAGCTCCGGATTTGTCCTGATCTGCGTTTATCTGCGTGAATCCGCGGCTGAATCGTAGTGTCAGTTCAGTGGCTCGCCGAAATTGTAAACGATGACTCCAGTTACTTTCACCGGCTCGCCCATCAACAAGGTCGGTGAAAACTTCGCCTGACGAGCCGCGGCAACAGCCGCCGCTTGAAGCAGCGGGTGACCAGACACGGCGTGGGCGGAAATAACAGATCCGTTTTCATCAATCGTGACTTGCACGGCGACTGTTCCTGAGGCTTTCGCTTGTTTTGCAATTGCTGGATACTCGGGTACGGGCAGGCTGATGGCTTTGCCGTTCAACACGCCGCCAGAAATAGGCGCTCGTCCCGGCTCAGTAGTAGAACGGTTTGGCTCGTCTTGTTTTGGATCCGCGTCTGCGGAGGCGGTGCCTGAAGGCGGCGCGTTGACAGGCGCGGTCGCCGGAGTCTCAGACGCAACTCTTACAGAAGGTTCGTCGATCTTCTCGGGAAGCACGAATGAACTAAGAAACTGCTCCTGAATGGCGTCGTCTTTTTTAGCATTTAAGTAGACGATTGAATAGAACCGTTTCCGCGTGGCATAGACTTGCGCGGTTCCGGTTAATTCTGCGATGGTCAAACGATATTCGCGGCCAGAGTTTCCCTGCAAAGTCTTCTCGCCGACGAGCGTGAGTTTCGCGACTGCATCCTTACGAATTCTTGCGGCAAACAGATTCTTGAAAGCGTCGACGTAAGAGTTGACCCGCTGCATTTCGGTATACAGCGCTGGATTTGCTTTTATGCCGCTCAAGGAAACTATCGCGAAGACCGGGCCCGCCGGGCGACTGGAGATGTACATCCGCGTGTTCAACTCCATCTTGTGATAAGGCTCTTTGCCCGACTCAAAGGTTGAGCCCTTAGGCATCAGCACGGAAAACTCCTCGCCTTCGGGCCGCAGGGTTTCCCAGTCCGAAGTGCTGGCGGTTGATTGAGCTGACGCAAGGGTTAGAAGACCCAGGATAAGCGAGACGGCGATGGCGAAAACTTTGCTGCTTAACGATTGCATGGCCGCATACTCCTTTGAAATGCCTTAAGAGTCCGCAGATTTCGCAGATTACACAGATTCAGGAACGAAAAAGCTACTGGACGGAGAAGATTAGCCGCTGTAGCTCATCGGTTCTCTGAATCGGCGTAATCGGCGTAATCTGCGGATAGCTTAGAACTACTATACACCCACCTAATTTCAATGCTAAAGCTGCGCTACCATCTCCTCCGGGTTCCAGTAAGCATGTAACGACTGAATCTTTCCAGTCTCATTCACTTCAAAAACATCGATGCCTTCAAAGTGTACTTTGCGCCCACGCTTGCTGATCCCGCGCCCCGACCATCTCACGGCGGCGCCGTTGCCGGCGACGAAAACCTCATCCTCAGTTAAGCCAACCTCGTCGAAGGCGGCCGTAATCGTCTGAAAAAACTCACCTAGTTTCTGATGACCTATTATCGGCGGCGCGCCCACTGGATCGTAACTGACCGCGTCTTCGGCAAACGTGTCGACCCAGGCCGGCTGATCCATTGCCCGGATGGCTGCGAAGTATTGCCTGACTGCTTTCGAAACAACTTCAGGAGACATTTTGCTCTTCCTTCCTTTCTCGTTCTCTCTGTACCAGGAGCCGGCGCAATATTTTCCCCGATGCAGATTTTGGAATCTTATCGATGAACTCGAGCAGGCGTATCTTTTTATGCGGGGCCACGCGCTCGGCAACGAAATTCATGAGCTCTGCCGCAGTGACCTGCGACCCCACGCGGGCTGGCCGCGTGGGGACCCCCGTTTCTCCTCTGAGTACCACGAAAGCCTTCGGTACTTCTCCCGCTTCATCGTCCGGACAGGGAACCACCGCCGCATCCGCCACACAAGGATGCGTCAGCAACAATGCTTCCAACTCAGCCGGCGGCACCTGGTAGCCTTTGTATTTGATTAACTCCTTGGCGCGATCGACGATATAGAAGTGTCCGTCATCGTCAGCGTACCCAATGTCTCCGGTGTGCAGCCAGTTTTCCGCATCGATCGTTGCTGCCGTAGCTTCCGGACGATTTAAGTAGCCCTTCATTATCTGCGGACCACGAACGCAGACCTCGCCTTCCTTGTTGGATCCAAGCGACCCTCCCGTCTCCAGATCAACGATCTTGCATTCGGTGTTGGGAGCAGGCACACCCACTGAGCCAAACTTCACCTGCGCGGGATCAGCCGGTGAAGAATGCGTGACCGGACTCGTCTCCGTCATTCCATATCCCTGGCGAACATCGCAATCAAGCCGTTGCATGCAGGCTCGCGTCAGGTGTTCATCGAGAGGCGCGGCGCCGCAGAATATAGTTTTCAGTTTCGACAAGTTGTATTTTTCGATCACTGGGTTTTTGCTAAGCGCCAGCACGATCGGCGGCACCACATGCGTGAGCGTCACGCCGTAGTCCTGGAGTGTTTGCAAGAAAGGCTCAAGCTCAAAACGCTGTACGGTCACCACGGTTGCGCCCTGGTAAAGACCCATGTTCAAAACGACGACCAGACCGTAGATGTGGAAGAGCGGCAGCACGCAAATCAGAGTGTCGTTCTCGGTGAAGTATTGCAGGCCTTCCATCTGGCACATGTTGGCAACCAGGTTGTGGTGAGTGAGCATGACGCCTTTGGGGAATCCGGTCGTGCCGCTCGAATAAGGAAGGGCTACCAAGTCTTCGCGGGGGTTTATCACAACCTCGGGGAAATCCCCATCACTCTCGAGCAGGGAAGCGAAAGGAGTGGCGCTGTTAACATTGTCAGATCCGTCAACCGCAGTCCCCGCGTTCTCAAAAACAAACAACTCCTCGATGTTGGCTTCGCGCGCAGCCCCCGCGGCTTTCTTAAAACACTGAGGGACGGTAACCAGAAAACGCGCGCCGGCATCTTTTAGTTGATGCGCGATTTCGTGTTCGGTGTATAACGGGTTGACCGGAGAACTGATGCCGCCAAGACACGCGACTGCATGAAAGATGATTGCATACTCCGGCACGTTCGGACTGAGAATTCCAAAGACCTCGCCTTTCTTAAAACCGCGTCGGGCAAGACTGGCAGCAACGCGCCTGATGGAGTCAGCGAGTTCTGAATAGGTAATGGCGCGACCGGTCGGCCCATCGATCAGCGCTGGTTTGTCGCCGTGTTCTTTCGCATTCTGGAAGACGAAGGGCGTTATCGCGATTTCAGGTATGGCGACGTCGGGAAAAGGTCCGCGGAATATCATGATTCGTTGTTGCGGCTCTGCCGCCCGATGTGCGGAAGGGCTCTGCCCTTCCGGGGCAACATTACCAACGTTCTAAGAGGCTGCGCCTCATTCCGCGCGAGGCGTAGCCTCGCGAAAGATTAGGGAATTCAGTCCAGAAGGGCAGAGCCCTTTCGCACATCGGGCGGCGCAGCCGCAAAAGCGCGAGCTTATGAAATATTTCTGTGCTTGCCCGGCTTTTCTCCAAGTGTGCGACGCGCTGATGAAATCTACACTTGACTAATTAGGCGCTTACCTTATCAGGTGACCCCGCTTCTGGAAAAGGACTATATTAAGCCATCCGTATTAAGCCATCCGTGGTGCGCGTTCAGCCGCCAGGAAAAAATGCATGCCCGAGGCTCGCC
>JBGQJH010000199.1:0-5362 GCA_041498935.1 Pyrinomonadaceae bacterium
ATTCGCCGAGACGGAATTGTTTCGTGCGGTCGGTTTGCCTTACAGCGTCATGTTTGACGAGCTTGACGTGTGGCTGCCGCGCGTTCATCTTGAATGCGACTTCCATCAAGCCGCGCGACTCGATGATCTGCTGGAGGTGACAGTCTATGTCGGCCGCTTCGGTAACAAGTCAATGCGCTTGGATTTTGAAGTCCGGCGCAAAGGCGAAGACCTTCTGATAGCGCGTGCTCACTTTGTGCTCACCTCAGTGCGCCGCGACACATTTGAGACTGTGCCGATTCCGGAGGAGCTGAAAGTTCGCCTCAAACCCTATACGAAGACAAAGACTTGAACCGCAAAGAACGCGAAGTAGGCGCAAAGGCGCGCGAAGTTAGGCCTTCTTTGCGATACTTTGCGGCGTCCTTAGCGTACTTTGCGGTTAAATATGTTTTGAAAATAATATCTAGCACATGAAAGAAACTCAAAACAGGAATGCGGCTGAAGATCTCGACGAAAAGACCGTCGACCGCGATCCACTAAAGCTCTTTCAGCGTTGGTTGGATGAAGCGATAGCCGCCGGCATCCATTTGCCCGAAGCGATGACGCTGGCAACCTCGACGGCAGACGGAAAGCCGTCAGCGCGTCTGCTACTCCTGAAGGGGGTAGATGAACGCGGCTTTGTTTTCTACACAAACTACAACAGCCCAAAGGCGCGCGAACTGGATGAAAACCCCCAGGCCGCGCTGGTTTTTTACTGGCCGCAACTCGAGCGCCAGGTGAGGGTAGAAGGCAAAGTTGCACGAACTGGGACGGATGAGTCTGACGCATATTTCAAAACGCGCCCGCGTGAAAGTCAGATCGGCGCGCTGGCTTCGCCGCAAAGCGAAGTGATTCCCTCAAGAGAAATGCTGCAAAAGCGTGCCCGCGAATTAGAGGAGCTTTACCGCGATCGCGAAATTGATCGCCCCGGGCATTGGGGTGGCTATCGTCTGAGGCCGGAGTGTATTGAGTTTTGGAAAGGACGACCGGGCCGGCTGCACGACCGAATTCTTTATGAGCGGCAGTCAGACGGAGGCTGGGCCATCAGCCGGCTGGCGCCTTAATCCCAGTTGGCTGGCACCGTAATTGTCATAAGCCGACGACGCGAGCGGCTGTGCCACCTTCCGTGCGGAAAGGCTGCGCCTTTCCGTGAGCAGTATCTTATTTATTCTTGAGGCTATGCCTCGGATTTACAGAGGCGTAGCCTCATCGATGGTTGAAGGTTGCCGGAAAGCCACCGGCTTTCCGCACGGAAGGCGGCACAGCCGTATTGTGTTCTGGAAATCAGAGCGGTCGCAGTGCGCGGCGCGCAAGTTTCTTCTTCAGCCCGACGTAGCCCTGTTCGCCGGCGACGAGATCGCCGAGCACTTGCTTGATCCCACGATGCCCACGGGCAAACTCAATCATTCTTTCGGTGAAGGGCGCGCCCCAGAAGTTTCCGTAAAAGCGCCGGCGCATTTGTGACGCGCGCCGCAGTTCGACGCCGAAATCTTTGCGCCAGCGTTTCTCATATTCCTCCGGCCGCCCTGCAAGAAAAGTGTCGACGAAAAGTTCCGCGGACCGCAGCGCGTAATAGATCCCTTCTCCGGTGACTGGATCCGCAAAACCCGCGGCATCACCCAGCAAAGCCCAACCATCGCCGCAGGCGCGTCGTTTGTCCCACGTCTGATCGGCGAGACCCGGGATTCTCGCGGCGTAATGTTCGGCGGTCGCTCGCAGGTTCTTCTCCATGGTGACGGCGCCGGGTTCCTGTGAACTCTCCCAGATGTTTGCTTTGCTGTTTTCGCGTTGCCGGTAGTAACCCACCATGAATTGCCAGAGCAGCTCGTCAAGAGCTTTGTGTGCAAATGCCTCCTGCGTCGTGGCGATGCCAAACGAGATGTGATCCAAACGCGGAAATGCCCAGGCGTAACCAACCCAGCCAGGAAGAAACGCAATCACAGTCGGCACATCACCGGTCTCTGGTAACGGGGTTCTGTAACCAAACGCCACTTCCATGTCCGCGGCCTGTAGCGGACCGGCGAGCTTCTTCGCAATGGCGCTGTTGGCGCCGTCCGCGCCCACCAATATTTTCCCTGACCATTCCTCTGACAGTTTCCCTGACTGGTCGTTGCCGCTCGCGCCGCGAAGTGTCCACCCAGATTCCGTTCTCGTGATCCCTCGCGCAGTAATTTTTTCAAAGAAGACTCCGGCGCCGGCATCCATTGCTCGGTCACGCAGATAGGAATCAAAAGCCACGCGCGAATAGATTGCAAAAGGTTCGTCGAGCTTCAAGTGCAGACGCTTGCCCGAGGGCGAATACATTTCCAACTCGTCAACTGTGCGGCCAACAGCGCCGAGTAAATGCGGCCAGGCTTTGAGCGCTTTCGCAGTCACACCACCACCACAGGCTTTCGGTTCACCTACGGGCCGGCCATCAAACAGCGCTACACGCGCACCGCCTTTAGCCAGTCGCTCGGCCGCGAAAGAGCCGGCCGGACCGGCGCCAACAATTAAGACATCAAAGTGTTCGCTATTCATCAGTTTCTAATCACTCAAACGCTTTGGTTCATATTAGTAGTCTTCCGATCAGAAGCGCAATTCATGGTAAAATTCGGCCGTTCCCTGACAGTAAGTTCCTGGATCGAGACGCCAAGCGAGGCCGCTTGTATCCCGGCTGATCTGATTCTAGATACCGGGCCTGGTTTTCATTGTTGCTGGAGGGATCTCTTGGCAAACGCCATGGGAATAGATAGCGCCATTGTTTTCTCGGGCATCGCCCCCCACCCGCCGATCATGGTTCCGGAAGTGGGCGGTCAAGCCGTCGTCGAGGTGCGGGAATCTATCGCCGCGATGGCGGAACTGACGCGACGCATCATTCGGAGCGGCGCGGAAACCGTAGTGCTCATCTCGCCTCACGCTCCGCTCGACGCGCAAGCCTTCGTCGCCTATCACACTCCCCAACTCTACGGAGACTTTGCAAACTTCCGCGCGCCCGAGGCACAAATCGAATTTCCTCTCGACGAAGAATTGCTCGAGGCGATAACGCGGACCGCGGCCGCCGACGATTACGAAGTCATGGGCCTCACAGACTACGCGCTGGACCACGGCACTGCGGTACCGCTTTATTTCCTCGACCGCTATGGTTGGCGCGGTCGAGTGGTTGCGCTAGGCTACAGCTTTCTTTCCAATGAAGACCACTTGAAGTTTGGCAATTGCATTAGAAAAGCGGCCGATGCGGTTGGACGGCCGCTTGCGTTTGTTGCGAGTGGAGACTTGAGCCACCGCTTGAAACCTGAAGCGCCCGCCGGCTACAACCCTGCCGCCTACCGTTTTGATGAAGAAGTGGTCGACGCGCTCCAGCAAAACTCGCCAGATCGGATCCTGCGTATCGATCAGGATCTAAGGCGAACGGCGGGAGAGTGTGGCTATCGCTCAATGCTGGTCGCGCTTGGAGCCACTGAAGGATTACCCAGGGCGTGCGAGGTGTTGCACTATGAAGCGCCATTCGGAGTTGGCTACCTCGTCGCGCAACTAACGAACATCAAGGCTGCGGTCGACAACAAGGAGGTGGATCGTTCCGCGAGCGCTATCGCTGCGGAAGACGACTCCGCACCGGCGACGGACTTGCCGGCGCTGGCTCGCCTGGCCGTTGAAACTTACGTGCTTACTGGAAAACGAACCCTCGCTCCGGAGCAGGCCTCTGCGCTCAAGTCGGCACGCGCAGGTTGTTTCGTTTCGATCAAAACTGACACTGGCCATCTGCGCGGCTGCCTTGGGACGATTGAACCCACCAAGCAAAACCTGGCCGAAGAAATAGTTGCCAACGCAATCAACGCCGCCACACGCGATCCGAGATTCGACCCGGTCTCGGCCAGCGAACTCGCGGAGTTGCGTTATTCGGTTGATATTCTCGGAGCGTCGGAACCGGCCACTTTTGAAGATCTTGATCCGAAAATCTACGGAGTGATTGTTGAAGATGAGTCGGGACAGTTGCGGGGATTGTTGTTGCCGGACATTGCTGGAGTGGACACCGCCCAACAGCAGGTGGACATTGCTACGCGTAAAGCGGGCATCGCGCCTGGAACACCCCTAAAGCTTTCGCGCTTTCGTGTGAATCGTTTTCGCGAGCAGTAAGGACACAGGCAATGCTGGGAGCGCGAGCATCCTGCCCGCCTTCACGGTGGCTAAAAGAAGCGGGCAGGATGCCCGCGCTCCCGGCGTACTAGACGTCCAGGTTTCGAACATCGAGGGCGTTGTCTTCGATGAATTTGCGCCGAGGCTCTACCGCGTCGCCCATCAGCACGGTGAAGATCTCATCGGTTTCAACGGCGTCGTCAATCCTCACTTGTAACAACGTGCGTTTCTCCGGGTTCATGGTTGTTTCCCAGAGCTGCTCAGGGTTCATCTCGCCAAGACCTTTGTAACGTTGGATCGATAAATCCTTCTTCGCGGCGGCCAGCACTTTCTCGAGCAAAGCTTCGCGCGTCGGGATCTCTTCACTCGTTCCGTTCGTGCCGGTGATGAATGGCGGCGCCAGCTTGTCTTCGAGCGTCATGTAAAGTTCTACTGCCTTTTGAAACTCTACAAAGCTCGCGAAGTTCCAGTCGATTGCGAGACTCAAACCCGCAGTGGTCGCCGTTTCAATTTCCCACAGACCGTGTTCGTCATCCGTGGTGAGCTCAGTCTTGAAACCCGCTTTGGCGAGCACGCCTTCAACCTTCGCCATCAGGTCGCCGTTCTGAAAAACATTGCGCAGCGTAGTCCCTTCCTTACGCAGCACGCCTTTCTTTCCGGCGAAAGCCGCCAGTAGCATGTCGAGCAAGTGTGCATCACCACCCAGGCGGCGCGCGGCGCGCTCGCAGTAGCGTTTCAGGTCCACTAGTTTTTCCAAAGACCGCGCCAACTCCTTGCCTTCGATATCCTGGTTGGCTCCTACTGACTTTACGGTCATGTCCGCGGTGGCCATTCGCATCAGATAGCGGACCATCAGGCTCTCGTCTTTTATGTATTCCTCTTTTTTTCCACGCTTCACCTTGAACAAAGGCGGCTGGGCGATGTAGACATAGCCCCGCTCAACCAGTTCGGCCATCTGACGATAGAAGAAAGTAAGCAAGAGTGTGCGGATATGTGAACCGTCAACGTCGGCGTCGGTCATCAGGATGATTTTGTGATAGCGCAGCTTGCTAGCATCAAAATCTTCTTTACCGATACCGGTGCCGAGCGCGGTGATGAGCGACTTGATTTCGCTGTGGCCAAGCATCTTGTCGAAGCGCGCCTTTTCTACGTTGAGAATTTTGCCCTTGAGCGGAAGTATCGCCTGATTTTTCCGATCACGGCCTTGCTTTGCCGAACCTCCGGCCGA
>JBGQJH010000200.1:0-5357 GCA_041498935.1 Pyrinomonadaceae bacterium
GGAGAGATCAGCGATCATCAATCACCGGCACCGCCTAACGGGAGATGCGCTGGTATACATAATTGAAGAAGTGATAGCCATCACTGGGAAGATCAAAGTTAACGGCTTGCAAGAGGCGCTCGATTCCTTTATCGATTCGCAAGTTTTGGTTCCCGGGAGATGGCAGCCGGTCGCGCCCGAGCAACTTAAACCGAAGGACCTCAAATCCCGCCTCCTCATTGCGATCCAGGAGAATCTGGAGGAATACAAAGAATCCGTCTGAATTACACGATCTCTCTACCAAGCATGTGCATAGCTGACTACGGTATCGAGAATTTTCCGCGAGCATGTTGCGAGCTTCGCCGGCAGGCAAATCCGCAGGCGCAGGTTTGATCGCCACCGTGCGGCCCGACAAGCGCGTTAGCTCAAAGCCGTAGGTTTCAAGTTCGGCCATTGAATAGCACAAACGGATAGGGATAGCACAAAAAGATACTCGAGTGTCTACAGGAGTGAGCACAGGGTACCCGTTCGATTTCCAGTTGAGTCTCTGAATTTTCCCTGCCAGGGTGAAATGTTTTGCCTCAAAGCCCATTTTGAATAGAACTCCGAGCTACAATTGGACTTTAGTCCTCTAATAACGTGGCTACACCAAATTTCAAAATGGCCCACTACGGCACCTTGTGTCATAAGCGATCGAGGCGTTAACCAACCGGCACGGTGGCATCCTTATTGCTTTGAGTTTTGTCGCAGGACAAGCCCAGGGTCAGTTCACAGGTTGACAACACTTACGTTTCGAGTTTGCCGTGCAAGGCATTGCGGTAACTGAAATGTCGGATTTGCTGCGTAGCCACCAGCGCCTGTCCTCAAGAGTGATTCGTGCCGTGCTCACGCTAATCTGAATCGGTAGACGAGAAGTTCCACGTTGGCAACGGACCCCTAACGTAGTTCTATTTACCGACGCCCTCATCGCGGCCCTGGCGTGCTGGCCTCCAGCCTCAAAGGAGATACACCATGAACTACCAATTGAAGAGTCGCTCACACCGACTTCCATTTCTCATCATGTTCCTTATCGGTGCAATAGCGCTTATCGCGCAATCACCGGCTACGTCGGCACACTCGCAAGGAGGATCGCCGCTGCGCTTGCGCTTGAAAGTAGAAAGCAACACGCTTCGATCAGGCGAGGCTACGAAGATCTTCGCTGAGTTTCTCAACCGAGATTACCAGCAGGTACCTAATGATGGCACTCGGGTGGTTGAATTTGGGCTCGCGTCCTCCGGATCCCCACAAACCGGCTCAGGCAATGTTTCGCCGCAACGAGTTACGGTCAGGCCAGGAGAATGGTCTGCCGCGGCGACTTTCGTACCCGGGCAGCCTGGCAAGCTGTTCATTAGAGCGAGTTCCGATGGGCTGGATGCGACTCAAACTCTCGTACTGATCACACGACAACAGTCGTCATCGTCATTGCTGTCTCAGCTGGTCGGGAACGTGACCTACGCTGAACCGCAAAACGAACCTGAGATCGCGCCTAAGGAGTTCCCGCCGGCGCCCGCCAACGGTAAATACCAGCTGATCTTTCAGGTTTCTTTCCTACAAGCTCCGCCCCCGGGTACGGTTGTCAGGATCTCTACCACTCTAAGCTCCGGCGGGCTGATGTATAAAGGGCAACAAATAGGGTGCGCCGTCGCAGACATCAAACTGGACGAAGGGCAAGCCAATTCCGATCTTATCGGTATTTTTTCGGCCACTCCCGGGAGAGTAACAGTCTCGGCACGAGTTGTCCCCAATGGTCCGAAAGATTATGCCGAAATCAATTTTGAGTCTCCACAGCCTTCAAGGATTATTTTCGACAGTGATCCGCAAAGTATTCCTTCCTACCAGCAGGCAGTTCCCTTATCAGTCCAGTTGGCCGACGAGGGTGGATTTCCGATCGCGCTTGGGGCCGATCGAGAGTGGAGGATTCGCCTGACTTCAGCCGCAGACTCGGCCCTCGTGGATTTTGAGCCGCAATCGCTCGTTTTGACGCGAGACCGGCCGTCCGCCCAATCGGTTCTGCATTTCAAACGGTCTCCGAAGGCCAGCGAGATTAAGCTCCTTGCCTTGGATGAACAAAATCACAGTCTGAGGACTGGCCAGAAGATCATTACTATCCAACCTCCAATCGTTATAGCCGCCTACTGGCTCTTGCTCGCCGCTGTTTTCGGAGGAGCCGTAGGCGGCCTCGCGCGGCAATTGCACAAAGCCGACAGAGTGCAACGCATCATGCCCAAGTGGACTGGTAGGTATTGGGACCTCGGTCTCATTGGCCGGATCTCGGGCAGTGTTGTCAGCGGCCTCTTCCTTTACTGGACCATTAAGTTGGGTCTCGCGCGCGTGACTCTCGATCTCGGAACTGCAACAGTCGCATTCTTCTTCGGCGGCATTGGCGGGTTTGCCGGTCTCGTTGTGTTGGACCGATTAGTAGAGTGGTGTTTCAAACTGTTGCGATGGTCCTTGCCGTGGCGAAGAAGAGGGGCTGTAGCTGCTCATCGCCTGGCACCGCAGGCGCCGGCTGCAGCTTCGGCTTCTGTGAAAACTCCTTAGCGTGTATTAGGCATCTGTTCTGACATTGGGATCTCTGAGCTGCACCAGGAGCGGATTCGTGAGCATTGCCCGCGATCGAACAGCCAGGGATCGAATCGCTGGTCTCGGCTTACCGGGTCGGAATAGCTGCCGGCAGGGTAGGCTTCGCTCAGTTATATACGGTGGAAGCCTTTCAGGATGTCGCGAGTTGCAAGGCGCAAAATAACTGGGCGGCCGTGGGGGCAGGTGGTGGGCGAGGAGGTTATTAGTAGTCGATCAATTAGCCAGCGCATCTTCTCGGGCGAGAGTGGCATGTTGACTTTGATGGCTGCATGACAGGCGAGCGAGGCGGCGATGTCGTCTCGCAAGGTTTCGCGCGCCGTGCCTTTTTTCTCCGCGTCAACGGTATCGAGAATTTCCGCGAGCATGTTGCGAGCCTCACCGGCAGGCAAATCCGCGGGCGCAGCCTTTATCGCCACCGTGCGGCCCGACAAGCGCATTAGTTCAAAGCCATAGCTTTCCAGCTCGCTCGCGATTACGTCGAAGATGGATACTTGCGCCGGTGTTAGATCGAAAGTTTCCGGAATTAGGAGCTGCTGCGACTCGGCAAGCCGCGTGGATTCGAGTGCGCGATACTTGTCAAACAAAATGCGCTCGTGGGCTACGTGCTGATCGATGAGCAGCAGGCCTTCGTTGTCGGTGGCGATAATGAAACTTTCGTCGAGCTGACCCAGGGGACGAATGTCGCTCGATAAAGATTCGACGGAAACTTCACGGGCAAACTTTTCGGCGGAGGCGAGGGGTGGAAGTTGAGTGGTTGATCCGGCGGCAGGCGGTACTGGCACGCCCTCCCTCATGGTCGGGCTACTGCCCCGGAGTTGCTCGCGCTCCGCGCTCGCTGCGGGCAGGATGCCCGCGGTCCCAGGAATCAGTTGACTTTGGACATTGGACGTTGGACTTTGGACCGGTGCTGAAGAGAATTCGATGCGCGGCTGAGTTGCAGGTTCTCGAGTTGCTGGCTGCTCTTCAGTTTCAACAGCCTGAAAACCCGCAATATGGGGCGGCGAGTTAACTGGCGCTTCCGCCGCAGCCGACATCGCGTTAGCCAGACCAGCAGACTCGCGCTGATCTATTGGTTCATCGATCACGGTTGGTGATTGCTCTTTCGCATCGGCGCGGACGTAGCCGCCGCTGGCCAGCGCCGCGCGCACTGCTTCGCGCACCGCATCAGCCACTGCCGCCGCGCGACGAAACCTTACTTCGGTCTTTGCCGGATGAACGTTTACGTCCACTTCCTCCAACGGTATCTCGATGAACAAGAGCGCTGCCGGATAGACTCCGTGCGGTAAGACGGCACGGTAGCCTTCCGAAAGCGCCCGAGAAATCAGACGGTCTCTCACAAACCTACCGTTCACAAACAAGTACTGCGCATCGCGTGACGTGCGTCTATCGCGCGGGGCAGAAACAAAGCCGCTCACGCGAGCGATCTTCGGGTGTCCGCCGCCAACCTCGAGCAGATTGTCGAGAAACTCCGCTCCAAAAACCTGATAAGCGCGCTCGCGCAAATCCGCGGCGGGCGCAACACGCAAAACCTCGCGGCCATTGTTCGTCAACGTGAAAGCTATTTCCGGGTGGGCGAGTGCGTAGTGCGTTACCAGATTGGTCAGATGAAAGCTCTCGGTGGCTTCTGAACGAAGGAATTTTCGGCGCGCGGGGACGTTGAAGAAAAGATCGCGGACGACGATGGTCGTGCCGGGCGGGTGCGCCGCGTCTTTGACGTCACGCATCTTGCCGCCTTCGATTAAGACACGAGTCGCCGCCGCGGCAGCTCCGGTCTTGGTGGTGAGTTCTACGCGGGCCACGGAAGCAATTGAGGCCAGAGCCTCGCCGCGAAATCCAAGCGTGGCGATATTGCTCAGGTCCTCTGACCTGGCAATCTTGGAAGTAGCGTGGCGTTCGAATGCAAGAACGGCGTCATCTCTAACCATTCCGTCGCCATCGTCGGAGACTTTCAAGAGACGGCGCCCGCCGGCTTCAACGTCGATCACGATGCGCTTCGAGCCGGCGTCAATCGCATTCTCGACCAGTTCTTTAGCCACGGAGGCCGGGCGCTCGACCACTTCGCCGGCGGCGATCTGATTGGCAACGTGATCGGGAAGGACTCGGATTATTGACATAGTTAAAGTGATGCTAGATGCTGGATGCTGGAGAACTAGATGAATTGCTTACAGAACGCATGAGTCCATTCAACATTCGTCCCACTTCATCTAGTTGAGATTGTAATTCTTGGTGAGTATCTGAGTTTAAGAACCCGAGGCGCGTTGCTGATTCGAGATGTGTATCAAGTTCCCAAAGGGAGCCTCTGGCGTTGGCCAGGAAGTAAACGAATTCCTTAGTAAGCCTACGACCTTGGCCCTCAGCGATATTCGCCGGAATTGAAGTGACTGCACGGCGTATTTGGCTAGTTAGGCCGTAGGTCTCGGCCTTCGGAAAACTCTCAGTCGCTCTGTATACCGTAACCACGAGGTCCATCGCCTTCTGCCACACGACTAGATCCCGATGACTTCTTATTACCGTTTTTGCTGCGGGCTTGGTTTCTAACATAACGTCCAGCATCTAGAATCTAGCATCTTTACAGGTAAACAATCTGATGCTCGTTGGATCCGATATTTATTGCATTGTAGATCCACTCGATGACGTAGCGCCCGTGGCGCGCCAGTAGCGAAGTGATGTTGATGTGTCGCTCCTGCAATTCTTTATTGGGGTACAGTTGATCAAACGCCCGTTGCAGTTGCCGGTGGGCCGCTTCGTCTCGCCCC